>JAISEJ010000089.1 GCA_031264155.1 Tannerella sp.
GACCGCTTTGCAAGGATTCGTTCTGTTATTGATACCACTATCAAAAATGGACAGGATGTTTTTACCGCTTTGAAATGTCTCGCTGACATCCAATGTGTGAATAGTACCTGAGTAGTTACTCCTCGTTATATGACAAATACAAATGTACAACACCCTGACTGTTTATTTATGATAGAGCAAGCGGTAAAAGCTCCATCAGGTCATAACACACAGCCTTGGCTTTTCAAGATTAGTGAAGACAATATTCAAATACACCCGAATTATGATAAATCTTTGCCTGTGGTTGATCCCGACAACCGGGAATTATTTATCAGCCTTGGATGCGCCGCAGAAAACTTATGCATTGCCGCTTCACAAAAAGGATATAACACCGACTTGAATATTTCGGAAGAAGGAATCGTTACTATACACCTGAAGAAAGACCATACTGTCGAACCGAATACATTATTCGACCAGATAGCTATTCGTCAAACTAACAGAAGTGTATATAACGGGCAAATAATTTCTTCCGATACGATCAGGCTACTGGAGAGAGTCTTTGAAGCATCGGTAGCTAATGCATATTTTTATAAAAACGGAACACCGGAATTTAACTCTATTGCAGATTATGTTATAGCGGGTAATGTGCTACAAATGCAGAATAAGGCATTTACAGACGAACTTAAATCCTGGATGCGGTTCAATAAAAAGCATCAAGACACAACAAATGACGGATTAAGTTACGCCGTTTTTGGCGCACCTAATCTGCCCCGCTTCATAGTGAAGCCCATTATGTCGAGCTACTTAAATGACAAGACACAAAACAAAGGAGATCGGAAAAAGATTGCATCGTCATCCCATTTTGCCCTGTTAACCGTTACCGGCAATACGCCGGAAGAATGGATAAGGCTCGGTATGGTCATGGAGCGATTCTTATTGAAAACAACAGAACTGGGAATTACACACGCTTATATGAACCAACCAAATGAAGTTAATGAATTATCTGGAGAAATGACTGAAACATTGAATATTTTCGGCGAATATCCTGCAATATTATTACGTATAGGGTATGGAGAGAAAATGCCTTATTCAAAAAGAAAGGATATAGAAGAAGTAATTATAAGTGAATGACAAAGAATGAGAATATATTTTTTACCCACAATGTAACCGACCGGATACATCATTGGCAAATAAATAAAGTAAAAATGAAAGCAAAAATTTTAGCAATAGCAGGAATGACAGCATTAATAGCGCTGACTTCGTGCAATGAAGATTTGGTGACCTATAAACAGAATGACATCAAGGTTCAGGTTACAAAAGGAGATAAATGGTTACACGATTTTCCGTTTTTATTGGGAATCAAGCAGAAAAATCCTCCCCAAATAGCCATTTGGGTGGAAGATTTGACGGGAAATTACATCGCAACCATTTACGTGAGCCATAAAATAGCAACCGAATCGTGGCAGGGTGGCGGGAATAACAGGAGAAAAGAAGCTTTACCGGTATGGTGTTATGCCCGTGGAATAAAATATCCGGACGGATTATATCTGCCAACAAAGAACCAGCCTTTGGTTGACGGCATATCCGGTGCAACGCCGCACGGAAGCTTTGACGTAAAAATCCGTCCGGCAGGCGATTTGAAACAGTTTGTTGTGAAAATAGAACTGAACCACTCGACGGACTGGAATGATAATTACCCTGAAGATGCAAAAGAAGGGGATACAAATTATTCCGGCAGTAGTGGACAGCCCGCCATCGTTTATTCGGCGGAAATAGACCTCGATTCCAGCCGGAAGCAATACACGGCAACAATCGCAGGACATGGCAGTCCTGACGGCAGCAGCGGGGATATTTATCCCGACACATCTTCTTTGACATCCGCATTAAACATCGCAAAAGAAATAACCATTAATATTCAATGATATGAAACGACTTGTATTTATGATATTTCTGTGCATGGCGGCTGTCAGCAGCGCGAAAGCACAAACCGGCGAAAGTAAAATATCTTTCGCAACAACTGTCGGAACGGGGCTGTCCATGAGTGAACCGTCATCCACCCCTTTCACATGGCAGGTCTTGGGGTATTATAATCTGACCGGCAGATGGGCTGCCGGAATCGGAACAGGCCTGTCATTTTATGAAAAAATGCTTGTCCCTGTGTATGGAGATATAAGGTTTCAGATTGGCAGGGAGCGCAAGTTTACGCCTTATGCCGAACTCGGCGCCGGATATTCTTTTGCAGTTGCAGGCAATACCGGCGGCGGTTTCTTCATGAATCCTTCCATCGGGATTCAATACCCGCTAAAGAACAGAATGAAACTGCAACTGGCTGTCGGTTATGAGTTGCAGGAACTGGAACGGCTGAAAAAGCATACTGACAACTACTTCTTGAAAGAATTTGAAGAACGCTTAAGTCATCATTCCATTTCTTTTAAGGCAGGTTTGAGATTCTAATAACATATTTATAAAGTTGACAAATGAATCAGAACAGACAAAAAGACAGTATAAGTAAGGGGGCACAATTAAATATATACTTATGTTGCTCATACAAAAGATAACCGGCATCGGATTATTTTTTGTGGCTGCCGGAACATTTAACGATATAAGAGGGAATGTAAATATTTCACTTTATTTTATT
>JAISEJ010000113.1 GCA_031264155.1 Tannerella sp.
TTAATAAGCACAAAGTCATACCGCGTGAAGTATAATACCGGAAGCGGATACCCTCCCAGCCTGCTACGCAATGCGCAACCAGTCCGGGGATATGCCGGGCTATTGCGTAACATGAGTAATTCATTTACGAATGAAAATCTTAACAATTTATTTCAACTACCTGCGCAACGAAGCGCATTACCGGTTTCTGCTGCTGGTGAGCATTGATATATTCAATCGGATTTTCCCATCCTGCACCATTGTTGAGCCGGATGATGCAGATTTGGAATCGGCTCCCGCATATTCATTTGTGTTTGCTTTCTATATGACGGCGGATGGACGAGTCTATGATCAGAAGAAACAGCGCCAGTATCCCGACAAAAATGCTGAGTGCAAAAGACTGCGACTTAAAGATACTGAAATCAGACCGGAAAAATGATCCTGCAGGCAGTTCAAACGCCGGAAATTCAATGGAGATACCCATTTGATAAAATATAAACACACAAACAGCCACCATTGCAACAGCGCCGGATACATATCCGGAAATTTCCAGCCATTTGTTTCTCTTTTCACGCCGCACGGCCTCCCTGCGAACTTTGGACATCACCCTCTCATTGAAATTTAACGGCAGCGGCTCATCCCGCATACCGGAAAACAGTTCTCGCATCTTATCTTTTTCGTTCGGTATCATTTTATTTCTGCTCCATCATTTTCATCAGTACAAATAATTTTTTACGGATACGAAATATCTTTGTTTTTACATTTGTCTCCGTCAATCCCGTGATTATAGCAATCTCTTCCATCGACTTATCGTCCTTATAAAAAAACATAATCATAGCCCGTTCTTCGGGCGTCAACTGTTTCAATGCAAGCTCCAGATGAACAAGACGCTCCTCCGAATCTACCGTCCCGGACAACATTCCATCCGGTTCGTCGGGAAAACCGGAGATTAGATTTTCATCTATCGGCATAATTTCCATTTTCTTCCGGCGCGTTGACGAAACAGCCATATTATATGCTATCCGGTAAATCCATGTCGAGAAACTGCAGTCTTCACGAAACGACGAAAGCGAATGAAACGCTTTTACAAACACGTCCTGCGTCAGTTCTTCCGCATCCTCACGATTACCGACAATCTTAATGATCAGAGAAAACACTTGTGCGCTATACCGTTCCAGTAAAGGTGCAAAACAATCGCTTTCTCCTAATCGTGTCTTTTCCACATAATAATTGTCGGACAGTCTTTCCATTCTATGGTATAGACGCAACCTCCATAAAAAAGTTACAACAATACGACTGCAAAAATAAGATTTTCCGAGGTAATATTTTTGCCATCCTGTTTTTTATACGTTACTGAAGAAAAAAAATTACCTGCGACTTGTAACCTTTCGGAAAAAGCGCGTCAAAAGGTCAGGCGAACAAGAAACGTTTCGATGATCGCATAAACAAAATTATTAACTTCAAAACATTAAGATTATGGATTTTATTTCAGTACCGCTCACTACAGGCATCGTTTTCTATTTTACCTACATGGTATTTGAATTGTTTGCACGCAGAAAGGAACGAATGTTCCTGATTGAAAAAATGGGACAGAACCTGACGCCGTTAGATCCTTCCGTATTAAAAAATCAGTTCACCCCCTTACTGCCTTCCTTTCCCCAAAAATCATGTACAGGACTGAGAATCGGCTGCCTGCTTATCGGATTGGGATTGGGGTTATTTGTCGGCCTGTTCATTTGTATCTTCCTGAAAAATTCGAACATCAATGCCTCCTCACACTGGGAAAGAGAAACTTATTTCTCCGTCGCTTATGGCGCATCCCTGCTGTTTTTCGGAGGATTGGGGCTTATCATTTCCTTTATTATCGAAAGTAAATTATCCGTAAGGAAAGAGGACGAGTAAACGCACTTCTACCGGCTTCGTTCAAGATACCCGTGAATGTCGCCGGTAGAAGTATCTTTCAGTATTACTTTTTTATCCCGGTCAAGCAAATAGAGCGTGGGAATTGCCTTCAGATCGTATATTTCGTTATTTCTTATGGCTTGCGACTTATCGTATGCGTTGATCCATGACGACGGAATATCTTTCAAATGCATTTTCCACGCTTCAAGATTTTTATCGGGATACACCGCCAGCACTTTCAGCCTGCCGGACGAAACGGCATCCGCAACGGCCGTAGAGTTTTTCAACATCTCCATTGTATGCCGACATTCCGTACAGTCCGGATTATAAAACATCAACAAAAGATACTTCGCCGAAAGGCTGTATAAATTACCCGTTTTGCCCGAAGCCATCGTATAGACAAAATCTTCCGCTTTCGAGCCTGTGCGGTTGCGGTAAAGGAGATCAAGCAGGTACCGGAAACGTATTTTATGATCATCAGCGACTTTCGAAGATTCCACGATATGCTCCACGAACGGCGTATAATATTCGTCGTTACGCATGGGCGAGTTGGGATCATAAAGATAATGTTCCGCCGTCGAACAGAAATAATTATACATCACATTATCCACTTCAGCGGAAGTAAGCATCTTTTTAACGCCTTCGGAGATTTTAATACGCGAAGATGCGCGGGGGAATAATCCGATAAAATCAACAAAAGCCTGCTCCGTAATATTAGGGACATGGCAATACATCGTATCCGTGAAGTCGAATTTATCCCAGAAATGTGCAATAAGATAATCGTGTGGCTCCGTCACCATCACAGGTGGCACAGCCCGTTCAAAATCCACCGGCAGGGCAGGCGACTGCGTTTCTTCTGCCGCATTTTCACTTCTTCCTTCTCCATTTTTCGAAGTACACGCTGCGATAATTATCGCCGACATCAACAAAAATCCAAAAGCCCGTTTCATCTATATATAATTTTTAATGACAATTATTAAACACTCTCAAATAATTAGCGCCGATACAAGCCCAAACGCAGCCAATACAATGATAACCGACCCGACAATCCGGTTCATGAGCTTCAATCCTCTTATATTAAACCAGCGCCGGAGCAAAGATACAACAAATGTAATAAATAACCACCACAGGAGAGCGCCGGCAAATACTCCCGTCAGGCCTAAAATTGTCATCCGGACAGGATGTTCCGGCAAAACAAACCCAAAGCGCGCGTACAATCCGATATAGAGAAACACAATCAGCACATTGCTGAACGTCAACAGAAATGCTGTCACAAAATCCTGAACCAACGTCTGTTTTTGTTCCCGGTTCCGTTGCAGACTCTTAAGCGGGTTATTTCGAAAGATATAATAGCCGAAAACAGCTATGACAATACTTCCGAATATTTGTAACGGATGCTGATGCGCCTCTACAAAATTTATAACAAGCCCCATAAAGAAACCGGTAACTGCAGCATAAATCAAATCGGACAACGCAGCTCCTATACCGGATACAAATCCCGAACGCCAACCTTTTGCCAACGTACGTTGCACGCATAACATCCCGACAGGTCCCATGGGCGACGAAACCAATACGCCGATAATCATTCCCATGACAAACAATTCCAGCATAACTATCTTCTTCCGGCGTCACTACAATTTAAGTTTCAATGCTTCGATAGACTTCTTCGTCTTTGCACGCGCATCATCGACCGTCTCGCCGCGTGCAAGCAGCACGCCCATACGGCGATGACCATGAACCTCCGGTTTCCCGAAAAGGCGAATCTGCGTATCCGGCTGTGAAAGCGCCTCGCCCAGATTACCGAACGTGAGGTGCGAAGAATCGCCTTCAACAACAATCGCACGCGAAGCCGAAGAGCCGTGAAACGCAATATTAGGTATCGGCAGCCCCAAAACGGCGCGGACATGAAGCGCAAATTGCGACAAATCCTGCGATATCATCGTCACCATACCCGTATCATGCGGCCGCGGGGACACCTCGCTGAATATCACATCTTCGCCGCACACAAAAAGCTCGACGCCAAATATTCCCCGTCCACCCAATGCATCCGTTATCCGGAGCGCTATATCGCGGGCTTTCGCTTTCGCTGCCGCCGACATCGCCTGTGGCTGCCATGACTCCCGGTAATCGCCGTCAATCTGGACGTGCCCTACCGGTTCTAAAAACGACGTTCCGCCAATATGACGAACCGTAAGCTGCGTTATCTCATAATCAAAACGAACAAATCCTTCCACGATAACCTTGCCTGCACCGGCACGTCCGCCTTCCTGCGCATAAGACCACGCTTTCGGTATGTCTTCTTCCGTACGGACAACGCTCTGCCCATGTCCGGAAGAACTCATGACGGGCTTAACGACACAAGGAAGGCCGATCGCTTTCACTGCCTCACGAAACTCATCCGCCGTCGCAGCAAAGCGATAGAGCGACGTCGGCAAGCCCAATTCCTCGGCTGCAAGCCGACGGATCCCTTCACGATTCATCGTCAGACGGGTAGCATTTGCCGTAGGGATCACGTTATAACCTTCTTTTTCCAATTCCACCAGCGTATCCGTTGCAATTGCCTCAATTTCGGGAATAATATAATCAGGCTTTTCCTTTTCTATGATTTCACGCAGCATCGCGCCGTCAAGCATAGACACGACATACGAACGATGAGCAACCTGCATCGCAGGAGCATTCTCATATTTGTCCAAAGCAACGACCTCGACGCCATATCGTTGCAACTCAATCACTAATTCTTTCCCTAACTCTCCGGAGCCACACAAAACAACCTTTTTTGCTGTCTGTGTAAGGGGTGTTCCAATTTCGATCATAATTTTTTTAACTTAAACTACGGTGCAAATTTAAGATTTAATCCGAACGGATGCAAATTTATTTTGTGTTTCTCCCATCTTGCAGTATCTTTGCATGAGTATAGCGGGCAACTAACAAAGTACATTAACTATTAAATACATATATGATTATTCAGTTTTTTCAATCTTCCGTAAAAACAGTACTGGCTGTTGAAACAGCACAAGAATTCAGTTTAAATGATACGGAAAAATTAATCTGGTTGTTCAGTAAAGCCAAACCGGTTAAAACAAAAACAGTAAAAGGCCGGTACGTCGGGCCGCGACGGGAAATGATTACACCCTGGAGTACAAATGCCGTTGAGATAACACAAAATATGGGCATTAACGGTATTTCACGCATTGAAGAATACTTTCCTGTTTCTTCCGAAGAAGCGAAATACGACCCGATGCTCCAACGTATATACGACGATTTGGATCAAAATATTTTTACAATTGATAAAAAACCCGATCCGATCATCCATATCAATGATATTGCATCGTACAACAAAGAGGAAGGATTGGCGCTAAGCGACGAAGAGGTCAAATACCTGAACGATGTAAGCGTAAAACTGAATCGCAAACTGACCGACAGCGAAGTGTTCGGTTTCTCGCAGGTAAACTCCGAACATTGTCGCCACAAAATTTTCAATGGGAGATTTATCATCGACGGTAAGGAAATGGAGAGTTCGCTCTTTGCCATGATAAAAAAGACTTCGGTTATCAATCCGAACAAACTCGTGTCGGCATATAAAGATAATGTAGCATTTAATGACGGGTCTTCCATCGAACAGTTTGCGCCGCTGTCGGGCGATAAGCCGGATTTTTATGCCGTGAAAAAAATTCACACCGTGCTGTCTCTTAAAGCCGAAACGCACAATTTCCCGACTACGGTGGAACCGTTTAACGGCGCAGCTACCGGGACCGGCGGCGAAATACGCGACCGTCTCGGTGGAGGAAAAGCATCCTTGCCTATCGCCGGAACAGCCGTCTATATGACGTCTTACCCGCGCACGGAAGAAGGACGCTCATGGGAGAGTATCATGGATCCGCGCAAATGGTTGTACCAGACGCCCGAACAGATCCTGATAAAAGCGTCAAACGGCGCTTCCGATTTCGGAAACAAATTCGGACAACCCCTTATCTGCGGCTCACTCCTCACTTTCGAACACACGGAAAACAACAAAAACTTTGCTTATGACAAAGTTATCATGCTCGCCGGCGGCGTAGGCTACGCCAATAAACGCGATGCGCTGAAAGGAGTTCCCAAACCTCATGAGAAAGTTGTCATACTCGGAGGTGATAATTATCGTATCGGAATGGGCGGAGGCGCCGTGTCGTCCGTCGATACCGGACAATACACAAGCGGTATCGAATTGAACGCCGTCCAGCGCGCCAATCCCGAAATGCAGAAGCGCGCGGCAAACGTCATACGGAGTATAGCGGAATCCGACAATAACCCAATCATATCAATACACGACCATGGTGCAGGAGGACACCTCAATTGCCTTTCCGAACTGGTCGAATCAACAGGCGGACATATCGACATATCCAAACTGCCGGTTGGCGACCCTACTCTCTCGGCAAAAGAAATAATCGGAAACGAAAGCCAGGAACGTATGGGTTTGCTTATAAAGGAAAAAGACGTCGAACGCATCCGCCGCATAGCAGAACGGGAACGTTCCCCAATGTACGTCGCAGGTGAAACGACAGGCGATATGAAATTCGTTTTCGAACAAAAAGACGGGAAAAAACCGATTGATATCAAACTCGAATATATGTTCGGGAAACCGCCCCGCACCGTTATGGAAGACAAAGCGGTACGGGATAATCATTCGCCGGTGGAATACAAAGCATCCGGTCTGCACGATTATCTCGAAACGGTACTCCAGCTTGAAGCCGTAGCCTGCAAAGACTGGCTTACCAACAAAGTAGACCGTTCGGTAAGCGGCAAGATCGCACGCCAGCAATGCCAGGGCAAACTGCAATTGCCGTTGAGCGACCTCGGTGCGGTAGCGCTCGATTATCGCGGTAAAGCCGGGATGGCCACTTCGATAGGACACGCTCCGCAAGTGGCTTTAATCGATCCGGCAGCCGGTTCGGTCATGTCGATAGCCGAAGCACTGACAAATATTGTTTTTGCTCCGTTCACCGAACAGATAAAAAGCATCTCTTTAAGCGCCAACTGGATGTGGCCATGCCGCAACGAAGGCGAAGACGCCCGCCTGTATGAGGCCGTCAAAGCAGCGTCGGATTTTGCCTGCGAACTGGGAATCAACATTCCCACAGGCAAAGACTCACTTTCGATGACTCAAAAATACGGCAACGGCAAGGTGCTTTCACCCGGAACCGTGATTATTTCCGCTGCAGGCGAAGTAAGCGACATACGAAAAATCGTTTCCCCCGTATTGGTAAACGACAAACATACATATATATATTATGTAGATTTTTCATTCGATAAAATGAAACTCGGAGGTTCCGCCTTTGCTCAGGCTCTATGCAAAATAAGCGATGAAGCGCCGACCGTCAAAGACCCCACCTATTTCCACGACACATTTAACGCCATACAAGACGCTATTGACAGGAAACTCATACTTGCCGGTCATGACATTTCCGCAGGAGGCATGATCGTCACATTGCTGGAAATGTGTTTTGCAAACGTAGACGGCGGATTGGACGTAAACTTGGATGTATTGCCGGAAAAAGATATTGTGAAAATATTATTCTCGGAAAATCCTGGCGTCATTGTTCAGGTTAAGGAAAAGAAAACGTTCGAGAAACTGATGCAATCCGCAGGAATAGGATTTGCATGTGTTGCAAAACCAACGGACGAGCGGCATATCCTGATCACAAAAGACGACGCCCGGTATCATTTCGGCATAGACTACATGCGCGATGTATGGTATAAGTCCTCTTACCTGCTCGATATGCGTCAAAGTGGCAACGAATGTGCCGGTAACCGGTTTGAAAACTACAAGACACAACCGTTGGAGTATAAATTCCATAAAGAATTTAAAGGTACGCTCAAGTCATACGGACTTACAGCTACGCGCAGAAAAAAAAGCGGTATCCGGGCAGCCGTATTAAGGGATAAAGGTTCACAATGCGAACGTGAAACGGCTTATGCGCTCTACCTTGCCGGTTTC
Organism: Tannerella sp.; assembly: GCA_031264155.1. Classification (GTDB taxonomy): domain Bacteria; phylum Bacteroidota; class Bacteroidia; order Bacteroidales; family Tannerellaceae; genus Tannerella. Next base: position 7,856 of record JAISEJ010000113.1, read on the forward strand.
GACGTAAAGGACGTCCACATGACAGACCTGGCAACCGGGCGTGAGACACTTGACGATGTCAATTTCATCGTGTTCTGCGGCGGATTTTCAAATTCCGACGTTCTCGGCTCCGCCAAGGGTTGGGCGGCAGGCATATTATATAATGAAAAAGCCAAACGAGCCATTGACCGTTTTTACGAACGCAACGATACCATGAGTATCGGTATATGTAACGGCTGTCAGTTAATGGCCGAACTTGAACTTCTTTACCCTGACCACGATAAAAAACACAAAATGGATCATAACGATTCGCATAAATTCGAATCCAACTTCATAACGCTTGAGATTCCGGGAAATAAATCCATTATGCTGGGTTCGCTTAGCGGCGCCAAACTTGGAGCATGGGTAGCGCACGGGGAAGGCAAATTTAATTTTCCATACGAAGAGAAACGGTATAATATTGTAGCAAAATACAATTATGAAGGATATCCGGCCAACCCGAACGGTTCGCCATGGGCTACGGCAGGTATATGCTCTGACGACGGCCGTCACATCGCAATCATGCCGCATCCGGAAAGAGCTATTTTCCCCTGGCAATGCGGATATTACCCGGCCGAGCGCAAAGATGATGAAGTAACCCCATGGATAGAAGCCTTTGTAAATGCACGTAAATGGATTGAGGAAAGAATATAAGCTCGATTTTTAACCCGAATGACTGGAATTCCGAATAAGACGAAATCAAATTTTTCGTTCACTTGAGTATAAGCGGGCGAAATTTTAAGCTAAATTTGACGTTTTATAAAAAAACTCAAATCAAACTTTTTTCAGTTGATAGGTTTTTTTTAACAAAAAATATTGACCCTATACAGGGAGATTAATCCATTATGAATAAATCATATACAAAAGATGTAACGAATACCTTTTTGAATCTACAACAAATTTTCCATAAGTAATATTTAACATTTTAAGTACTGCTTTTTTACCTTTTTTGTGTAAATATTAAGTCAATTTATACGTTCTTTGTTTTGTTAAATTAAGGAGAGACAGAGAAATGAAAAAGTCTATGATTTGGATGCTAACGGGGGTAATGGCTTTTGCTTTTATCGGCCTGCTTATTTTGCAGGTTCAATACGTTGCAATCATATTCAGGACAAGTAACGAACAGTTCGAATTGACCGTAAGGCGTAGCTTGGAAAAAGTATCGCGCGAATTGGAACATGAAGAAGTTCGTGTAGCCCTCGAAAATTCGAGTGGAACGGACTTTATGTACAAAAACCCGCCCGATCAGCAAAACATAAGCCAGATGATGCAAAGCATCAAGATGCGGATCACAAAAAGCGATTCCGCCGGGACGCTCAAAGGTTTTGAAGAAATCGAATCTTACCGGGTCCAGCGTATTCAAAAGCCTCTGGAAAAGACAGCCAAATCAGCTATTATCGAGACGTCGGAAAAATTGCAAAATGACGTAAAGGAACGCTATTACCGTAAAAAAATAATCCTGGATGAAATTGCATTCAGCCTTAGTCAGACGTCGCACTTGACGCCTATTGAAAAACGCGTAAATTTCAAATCGCTGCAAAATGCGATTAAAGCGGAATTTGTGAACAACGGATTGAATCTTCCTTTCATTTTAATGGTGGTAAACAACAACGAACAAACCGTATACCAGAGCGAACCGTTACCAAGAAATCCGAAAAGTTCGGAAATTATAACGCAAGTTATATTCGACGACCCGCCTTCAAAACAAAACTATGTTAAAGTTTATTTTCCCACAAAAGGAGATTATTTGTCCGAATCGGTTTCATTTCTTGTACCGTCAATCATATTTTCAATCATACTGCTGATTACGTTTACGATAACAATATTTACTATTTTCCGTCAGAAAAAATTGTCGGAGATGAAAAATGATTTCATAAACAACATGACGCATGAGCTTAAAACACCCGTATCGACTATCTCAATCGCTGCACAGATGATGAAAGATGCCGATATATCAAAAAGTCCCGAAGTTTTCAGACATATCTCTACCGTAATAAACGACGAGACGAAACGACTTGGATTTCTTGTTGAGAAAGTGCTTCAGATGTCATTATTTGAAAACCAGAAAGCGACGCTAAAACTCAAAGAACTTGATATCAACGACCTGATAGCAGGCGTTGCAAATACATTTAAAATAAAAGTAGAGAAATCCGGCGGTTCAATTGATATTGATTTACAGGCAGAAAATTCAACCACACAGGCAGATGAAATGCATATCACCAATATGCTTTTCAACCTCATGGATAATGCCGTAAAGTACCGTCGCGAAGGAGTTCCACTACGCCTTATGGTACGTACACGTAACGAAGGCGAAAAAGTAATCATCTTGATAGAAGACAATGGAATAGGAATTAAAAAAGAAAACCTCAAAAAAGTATTTGACCGTTTTTACCGTGTCCCGACAGGAAATGTACATAATGTCAAAGGCTTCGGCTTAGGACTTGCTTATGTGCGGAAAGTGGCGGAAGACCATAAAGGCTCTATACACGCAGAAAACGGTCTGGGGAACATTGGAACAACATTTATTATTACATTACCAATTATTAAAAATTAACAATTATGGACGAACAAGTAAAAATCTTCTTTTGTGAAGACGATGAGAATTTAGGAATGCTTTTAAGAGAATACTTACAAGCAAAAGGGTTTGCAACCGATCTTTTTTCCGACGGAGAAGCCGGATTTAAAGGATTTGTAAAAGAAAAATACGATTTATGCGTATTGGATGTCATGATGCCGAAAAAAGACGGCTACACGTTAGCTCAGGAAATACGTTCAATAAATCCTGAGATACCGATTATTTTCCTTACCGCTAAAACGATGAAGGAAGATATACTCGAAGGCTTCAAAATCGGCGCCGACGATTATCTGACGAAACCGTTCAGTATGGAAGAGCTATTAATGCGTATCGAAGCCATTATGCGCCGCGTCAAAGGCAAAAAAATGAAAGATGTGGCCTTCTACAAACTCGGCAATTTCACTTTCGATACCCAGAAACAAACGCTCAGCATCGGAGACAAAGTAACAAAACTCACAACAAAAGAATGTGAACTGCTAAGCTTGCTCTGCGCACATGCTAATGAAGTACTTGAACGCAATTATGCATTAAAAACGATCTGGGTAGACGATAACTATTTCAATGCACGCAGCATGGACGTTTATATCACAAAACTTCGCAAACTGCTGAAAGACGATGTGAACATTGAGATCATCAACATCCATGGAAAAGGTTATAAACTGATTTCGCCTTTAGAGGAATAAAAAGGCATAAAAGACCATTTAAAAATTTGATAACAAGGAGGCTATTTTCATATAGCCTCCTGTTTTTTTTACCCAAATCCCACAAAACAAAAGGCTACAGATTTAAGCAAAAACCTTACTGTAGTTCAAACAATCTTTAAATTACCGATAGTTTTTCAATATTTTTTTGCAAGCAACTTAAAAATAAGTATTTTTGCGCAAATTTTAAATCGTACAATCTTGGATAAGAATGCAATTAAAGATTTTTTCGACTCTATTGCCCATAAGAGAAAACAATGGAAAAAGAAAAGAAAATACTATAACAGGTCGTTGGAAAAATATTTTTCATTTATCATTCCGGCGGATAGTAACGTGCTTGAAATCGGATGTGGAACCGGCGAATTATTAAATGCCGTCCGGCCTTCATACGGAGTTGGCATAGATTTCTCCGAAGAAATGATAAAAATAGCAAGCGAATCTTTTCCCGAATATAAATTCATGGTCGATGACATTGAAAATCTTCAATTAAACGAGAAATTTGATTACATAATCATGTCGGACCTTATCATGTCCTTATGGGATGTACAAAAAGCATTCCAGTGCCTTAATAATGTTTGCCATGAAAAAACAAAAATTGTAATCTCCAATTACAATTTCTTGTGGGAACCGCTACTAAAACTGGCTGAAAGGTTGAAGTTGAAGCTACGACAACCGAATCAAAACTGGCTGTCAACACAAGATACGAAGAATTTACTTCATCTTACCGGTTTTGAATTTATAAAAACGGAGCGGAAAATTCTTATCCCGTTTTACATCCCGCTATTGACGTTTCTTTTCAATCGCTTTTTTGCAAACCTTCCACTTCTCAGTCGGATGAATCTGGTAAATTTCATCGTGGCGCGGCCTGTGACAAGAAGCGTTGACCGGGACTATTCCGTTTCCATAATCGTACCCGCCCGGAATGAAAAAGGAAACATTGAAAATGCGATAAAACGACTTCCCGAATTTGGATCTTCGCAGGAATTTGTCTTCGTTGAAGGACACTCTTCCGACCGGACGTACGAAGAAATGCTTCGCATAAAAGACGAATACCCGGATAAAAATATAAAAGTCATGGCTCAAACAGGCAGGGGTAAAGGCAATGCCGTCAGGGAAGGATTCGAAGCGGCTACCGGCGACATCCTGTTCATCCTCGACGCCGACCTGACAACGCCACCCGAAGACATGCCCAAGTTTTACGAAGCCCTGAAAATGAACAAGGGAGAATTTATCAATGGATGCCGCCTGATTTACCCGATGGAAAAGCAGGCGATGCGTCTGCTAAACCTGATTGCAAACAAAAGTTTCGGCGCACTGTTCTCCTACCTCCTAAGCCAACCATTGAAAGACACGCTTTGTGGAACGAAAGTGTTATTCCGGAAAGACTACGAAACAATTAAAGAAAACCGGGTGTATTTCGGCGACTTCGACCCTTTTGGCGATTTCGATTTACTGTTCGGGGCAGCCAAATTGAACATGAAAATCACGGAAATCATCGTCCGCTATAAAGACCGGACGTACGGCTCCACACAAATCAGCCGTTTCCGACACGGATGGCTACTGATTAAAATGTGCCTGTTTGCAGCAAGAAAAATCAAATTCATATAGCGTAATGGACGACAGAATCAAACATGAAATCGAACACGGAAAATTTCTCGCCAGCAACGGCGCCGGCGAAATATGGAACTGGGAATCTCCCGCCGGGAAATTTCGTTGGTCAAGAAGGGTAAAAATGCTGACTGAATTTATACGGCCCGGAAGCGCTCTCCTGGAGCTTGGGTGCGGAACCGGTTACTTCACAAAAGAAATAGCAAAGACCGGCGCCAATATCACAGCCATCGACATATCCCCCGAATTGCTGGCAATTGCAAAAAACAACGTCTCGCACGCGAATGTCGCCTTCATCGAAGAAAACGCATACAACATGACGTTCGACGACAACCGCTTTGATTACGTCATAGGAAGTTCCGTCTTACACCACCTTAACATCGAAAAAGCGATATCCGAAATTTATCGCATATTGAAAGATGGAGGCATTATAGCCTTTACGGAACCAAACATGATGAATCCCCAAATAGCGCTGCAAAAGAATATCCCTTACATAAAGCGCAAGTTAGGTGATTCTCCCGACGAAACGGCTTTCTTCCGCTGGAAGATTTCTAAGTTGTTAAAAAAACAAGGATTTAAAAAGGTAGAAATCGGAACGTTCGACTTTTTACATCCTGCCATACCGCCTGCATATATAAAAGTCATAACATCAATAGGTGATTTTTGCGAAAAATGCCCAATTCTAAAAGAAATAGCCGGTTCCATTTTTATAAAAGCATATAAATAACGATTATGAGCAAAACGAGTAGAGTAACAAAACAGAGTAAAAAAACGACGTCGCCAGGACAAAATTTAATCGAGAAAACAAACGCCTTCTTCGACAGGTACGAGAAAGCCTTCGTCGTTCTCTCAATGACATTGGGAATACTAATGTGCATTCTTTTATTCGACGTAAAAGTAAGCCTCAGCGGTGATGACTGCGACTATATAATCGCAGCAGGAGATTTTTGGAAAAACGGCACCTATCCGGGACATCATGGCCCGCTATATCCAATCCTGCTATCGCCCTTCGTCGGCTTATTGGGGGTGCAGCTAATTGTACTCAAATCTATTTCCGTCATCTTTATGATGACATCGCTCTGGCTCTTCTATAAAAGTTTCCGACAAATAGTGCCGTCTTCAATCCTTTTACCGGCACTGCTTCTCATCTGTATAAATCCACATGTTCTGTTTTTTGCAAGCTATACATACAGCGAGCCATTGTTCATGCTTATGCAGGCGCTGTTTTTCTATTTATTTTCCACACATTTCCGGAACGGCAACAGCGAATTTGCGTTTAAAAAAGACTGGATAAAACACCTTGCATTAGCATTTGTCATTATGGGAATGGGTCTAACGCGGACAATCGGATTCTGCACTATTGGCATAATAATCCTTTACTTCATGATAGAGCGCCGTTGGAAAGAGATGATTTCCATCACCGGCATATTCGCCATCATATTCAGCACTTTTTACTTTCTAAAACCTTTAATATGGCCTGATTCCGGATCGGTACACAGTTTCGAAGAGCTTCTTGCAAAAAATCCATATAACCTCGGACAAGGCCCGGAGGATATTCCCGGATTAATCCGGCGTGTGATAGAAAACTCTCACATATATCTATCCGGTTTCTTATACCGGTATTTCGGATTTCGCTCACACTCCGCCTTCCCATTAGAATCCATCCCCATCCTGACTATATTCACATACACCCTGTTCATCATCAGCCTCATCTTCGTATTCAAGAAAAACAAACCGCTCCTGTTCACCGGCCTGTATGCAGGCATTTCAACTTTTGCAAACCTTGTCCTTTTACATTCATTATGGGCGCAGGATCGGATTATAATGGTATATTATCCGTACATATTATTGTTTTTACTCGGAGGGGCATATTATCTCCTGAAAAACAACCGGTTCAAAAATTTTACCTGGATATATTCTTTCATATTAATATCTATATTTATAGGAACAAGCACCCACTCAATGGCAAAAGTCGGAAACAACCTGCCCGTATTGCAACAAAACATATTAGGCAATGACCTGTACGGCCTGACCCCCGACTGGGAGAATTTTATAAAAATGAGCAGATGGGCTAACGATAATCTTGATAAGAATGCAGTCATTGCAAGTCGTAAACCAAGCATATCCTATGTTTACACCGGCCGTAATTTCGCAGGTATATATAATGTACCTAAAGGCAATTTAGAGGATGTTGTAAATTTATTCGATAAAGAAAATGATGAAAATATTTTTCTGGTAATAAACTTAAATAAAAACATACAACTCAATTTGGCGCCTTATATTCAATACTTATTAACATCAAAAAAAGAAGACAATTTTCAGATTAACGGTGAAACGGTGACCGGCGCCGGTATCTACCAAATTCCCAAATCCGTATTCAATGAAGACCTGACAAGTACATTAGACAGCTACAATATAAACTATACATTAGATCATGAGACATTCATAAAGCAATATATTGATAGTAAAGAACCTAATTATAGCATAACAAATCCCGACATATTACTTAAAATCATCAAGGACGGCAATATAAAATATCTGCTGCTACCTAAAATAAGGGTATATACTCCTCAAAATACAGGACTGTATATAAATACGATCCACCAGTATATCAGTTTTATTCATATTAAATATCCGAATTCTTTCACGCTTATACATACAATCGGCAAGGAAGAAACCTGTGAATTGGTAGAATATACAGGTCCATAAAGCGCCATTGTTAATAACATATTTATAACTTTTTGCGGAGATATGCAAGTCTCTCCGCAAAATCTCTTACTTTTGGCATTCAAAAATTTCATTATGGTTACAGGAAACAAAACAAACAGGAAAAAAAATATAGAAACCGTCGTCATTCCCGACACCGGAAAAATACAGCCTCAGGCATTAGAGATAGAAAAAGTTGTTTTAGGCGCTTTAATGCTCGAAAAAGATGCATATTCGAATATAAGCGAAATATTACGCCCCGAATGTTTTTACGACAAGAAACATGAACTGATTTTTGAAGCGATTGTCGATCTTGCCGTAAGCGGACGTCCGATTGACATGCTTACCGTGACGGAGCAGCTAAAAAAGAACAGCAACCTGAATGCGGCAGGCGATTTGCTATATATATCCGAACTGACAAATAATATAGCAAGTACGGCCCACATTGAATATCATGCTAAAATCATCGCGCAGAAATTCCTTTCGCGCGAATTAATCCGGTTTTCGGGATTAATACAGGGAAAAGCGTTCGACGAAACGCTTGACGTCGAAGACCTGATGCAGGAAGCGGAAGCCAAACTTTTTGAAATATCGCAACGCAATATAAAGAAAGACGCCGTACAGATAAATCCCGTCATAAACGAAGCCATCCTTGCAATCCAACATGCAGCGCAAAAAGAAGAAGGATTAAGCGGCATAAGCAGCGGATTTACTGATTTGGATAAGATTACATCGGGCTGGCAAAAATCCGACCTGATCATCATCGCAGCACGGCCGGCTATGGGAAAAACGGCGCTCGTATTGTCGATGGCTAAAAACATGGCGGTAAACTTCAAAATTCCGGTAGCCCTGTTTTCGCTGGAAATGAGCAACGTGCAATTAGTAAACCGTCTCATAACAAACGTGTGCGAACTCTCCGGAGATAAAATAAAGAGCGGACGTTTGGAACCATACGAATGGGAACAGTTAGATCACAAGATAAATGAACTCTATGATGCGCCCATTTATGTTGACGACACCCCAAGCCTGTCCATCTTCGAGTTAAGAACCAAAGCCCGGAGATTAGTAAGGGAGCATAGTATAAAATGTATAATCATCGACTACCTCCAGTTGATGAACGCAAGCGGCATGACCTACGGTAGCCGCGAACAGGAAGTAAGTATGATTTCGCGTTCGCTCAAGGGCCTGGCGAAAGAACTGGACATTCCCATCATCGCACTCTCGCAGTTGAACCGTGGCGTCGAAGCCCGGTCCGGAGCCGAAGGCAAACGCCCGCAACTGGCCGACTTGCGCGAATCGGGCGCCATCGAACAGGACGCCGACATGGTTTGCTTCATCCACCGTCCCGAATATTACGGAATCAAAGAAGACAGCAACGGCCGGGATTTAACCGGATTAGCGGAAATAATTGTCGCAAAACACCGTAACGGCGCCATTGGCGAGATATGGCTGACGTTCAAAAACAATTTTGTCAAATTCGAAAATTGTAATGATCCGAATAACAAAAGCCGGGAATTTACATCGAAAATGAATAAAACTGCGGATGATAATATAACCGCACCGGTGATCGGGAATAACGGAGATTTTATCAGGCAACTTAGCACAGAACCGCTTCCTTTCTGATATATCTACATCAATAACTCATTTACTGAAGCCAATAATTCATTTATTGGCATCAATATTTCATTTATTGGCGCCAATATTTCATTTATTGGCATCAATATTTCATTTATTGGCGCCAATATTTCATTTATTGGCGCCAATATTTCATTTATTGGCGCCAATATTTCATTTATTGGCGCCAATATTTCATTTATTGGCGTCAATATTTCATTTATCGGCGCCGATATTTCATTTATTGGCACCGATATTTCATTTATCGGCGCCGATATTTCATTTATCGGCGCCGATATTTCATTTATTGGCACCGATATTTCATTTATCGGCGCCGATAATTCATTTATTGACGCCGATAATTCGATTATTGGCACCGATAATTCGATTGTCTACGTAGAAAATTTAGACGGAGGGCAGACACGCAGGTCTGCCCCTACCTGGTACCGGCGTAGGGGCAGACCTGCGTGTCTGCCCCACATGTCCCCGGCCCGTTTGCCCGTCAGGGCACACATATCAATAGAAAACCGGTTCAAATCACAACGAAAACCTCGTCGAGGTTTCATCTATGAATGTCCTGACGGACATTTGGTATAGAGCCAAAAAAGAATTAACCAA
>JAISEJ010000031.1 GCA_031264155.1 Tannerella sp.
ATGAAGACAACGACCCGTAACACGGGGATCGCTAACTTCGGAAAAATAGTTAGATGTTTTCATGCCGACAAAGATAACTCTTTTTACGCAATGGATCATTTTGGTGCGGTTGCCCTGATCCAGATATAAATCTCCCATAAAACTGCACAGATAGCCTGCAAGAGAATAAGCCTCCGCTTTCCGGGCAAAATCCAGGCCTTCTTTATATACAGCGACCGCATCATCATAGCGTCCATCGTCGCATAGCGACCGGCCGAGATACATCTTTATCTGCGCTTTTTCTTCCGGCGTACCACGTCTGTCATAATATGCTTCCGCACGAAGCCATTGCGATACGGACAACAGAGGTTTCGGTTTCCGTATCTTCCGCATTTCATCTTCCGTTTTGCCCGACAGTAAACACCAGCGGGCAAAATCTCTGTCGCCCTGTATCAGAAATTCCGCATCGTCAAGCAGTGAGCGCGAGCTGTCGGGATTTGCAGCAAGCAACAGTTCCGCTTCGTTCATAAGCCGATTTGCCTCATAACTACCCGTACACGCATAGCAAATAGCCATGAATAGAAATATCATCGCACCTTTATATTTATTCTCCGACATAACCTTTTTATTATAAAACCGTGCAAATATAAATAAAATTTAGACATTCCGCCTTGAGATGGAGACGCTCCGCCTTGAGGCGGAGGCATGACATGTTCGTACGCAATGCACAAAACGGTTCCACGTGAAGAATACAAAAAAACCCGAAGTTTTTGGCTTCGGGTTTTTTTCGTAGAAGGGAAAACGGAGGGGTTTTTTACTGTATGCCGGCATGATCCGTATCGGCGGCATCCGTGGCCGGGGACATGATGACTTCTATTTCGTTGTCCTAGTCGAGAAATTCTTTTGTAAATGATTTTATGCCGTCGACCGTTATGGTTTTAATGATATTGTCATATTCCGTGTGCGCATCGAAACCGCGACAGTAGTATGTATCCAGAATGTCTAATCAGTAGTCGTTCTGCTGCTTCAATTCCTCGCGTCCTTTCAGGGTGCCGGCTAAGTGGGAAATTATATACAAATGTGGCGAATATAATAGATTTATCATAATTATCAGATACATATTTTGTTTTTTTAGTCATTTAGCTGCTTTTATGTTGTGTTATCATTGAAATTTCAATAACTTTGCAGCTATAATTAGGAACATACACAGACATGATTGAACAAACAACAACTTGGCGTACATTTTCCATCTTTATCAGTAGCACGTTTAAAGATATGGATGCAGAGAGAGATATGCTCAAAAAATACGTTATTCCGAAACTTGAAGAAATCTTACGTGATAGACGTATTGAACTAAAAGTAATTGACTTGCGTTGGGGTGTCGATACCACCAAAACAGACGAAAACGAGCGGGAGGCATTTGTTTTGAAAGTGTGTTTGGATTCCATTAAATATAACCGTCCATTTTTTGTGGCGTTGCTTGGTGAGCGTTATGGATGGGTGCCTCCACAGAACCGCTGGGAAAATGTGTACAATACTCTGTCTGATAATGAAAAAAAGATGGTAGAAAATAGCGTAGAAAAGAGCGTTACTGAACTGGAAATCATGTTTGGAGCACTTGGAAATGCAGGTGAAATCCTGTCGCGCAGTCTTTTTTACTTCCGTAAAAAAGAATCATATAGCAATATGCCTAACGCATTGTATACGAACAATTATCAGGACGAAGATAAGTATAGATTACTTAAACTGTTGAACTTGAAAAAACATATCCGGACAATTTGCGATGAAAACAACTATTCCGATGCAGTCCGGGAATATCTGCTGGAATGGAATGAAGCAAAAGGTAAATTCGACGATGTTGATTTTTGCGACCAGATATATAGGCATTTACTCAAAGAAATTGAGGAAGAAATAACTGATACGGCAGATTTGGCAACGGCAGACTGGTATGAGGAGGAAGAAAATGAACTGAAAAATTTTGTTTACTTTCACACCAAATCGTTTACAGGCAGGAAAAACCTGCTTGCAAGACTGGAAAAATTTGCGTTTGTTAATTCGCAAGCTATGCTACTGACTGGATTTTCGGGCTGTGGAAAAAGTGCTGTCTTCTCAAAATTGTATCAAAATTTACAGGATAGACACGACCCGTCTCATATTATTCTAACCCATAGCGCAGGATTGAACGATAAATCACAACATGTAGAGGTTATGCTACAACTATGGAACAGGCGGTTAGCGCGATGTCTTAACACAGATGATGCGACGGAAGGAACTCTTCCTGCCCTCAAAGACAAGTTTATGCACTTGGCTGGGTTGGCAAAGCGCAATGGATATAAACTCATCATGCTTTTAGATGCCATTGACCGTTTCATACAAAATACCGTATCCGAATATATGCAGTGGTTGCCCGACGGGGTCACACTTATAGCGACTTCATTGCCCGATGCTGCTGTTAAGCCACCTAAAATTCACCGTGGTATGGTTGTCGAAAGCATGGATTTGTTTACTGAAGAGGAAGCAAGGAATATGGTAGAATTGCTTTGCTGTGAGATAAATAAAGAAATTCCCATGCGAGTATTGGGTACTCTTTTGACAAAACAGGACGGTCTCGGGCAGTTCGCTTACGCATCGCCGCTTTGGTTACAGTTGACAACTAACATCCTTTTCGGGCTGGACGTGGATGATTTCAGGGAAATACGTTCACGTTCTGAAAACAAAGAAGTCGATAAAATAGAAGGTTTTTTGTGCGATTTGACTGGCAAGTTTCCTACAGAAGCAGGGGAACTGTTTATTGAAATCATAAAACGGGCATCAGAAGATTTTGGATACACTTTAACGAACAAAGCGCTTGAATATCTTGCGCTATCGCTTAACGGATTACGGGAAAAGGATTTATCGACCCTGCTTGGTAACGATTGGGATGAACTCCGCTTTGCTTCACTAAGGAGATGGTTCGGGCGTTTGCTAACCGAAACAGGAGCTAACCGACAGTGGAATCTTACCCATCACAGCATTGTCCTTGCTCTTAGGCATCGCCTGGCTGCAAATGAAAGACAACTACACGAATCAATTAGCAGCTATCTATTGTCGCTATCCGACAGCGATCCTTTGAGACCTTCAGCACTGTATCATCTAATAAAAGCTGGTGATAAGCAACGCTTCGCATGGTTTTATGCCACTTCAAAGAACGATCACAATCGCATATTGGCAACTTATTACACTGAAGACCATACTTTCCTTGACTGGCTGGCTGGCGCGGCTCAGTACATAGGTGTTCCTGAAAGATGTGATTATGCCGAAAAACTTATCAGGGAAGCGTTCAAAGAATTGCACTGGACGGATTATGAAGGCTATATCAATCTGGCTAACGACCTGTTCAGATATATTCGACACAATGAATATGACTTTGCCCAAAAAAGAGCAATCGGGCGGATTTGCCAGGATATTACATTGATTTGCAAACATAAACAAGATACGGATAATCTCTGCCGGTATTCCCAAATTCAGGTGGATTGCTGGATGGAAGTATTGCAGCATTATCCACATGATGAAATGGTGAAAAATAGTATGGCAATAGCCTTAAGCAGTCTGGGCGATTATTATATTCAGATTGGCGACTCCGACAGAGCGATGGAATGTTTTGAAAAATTAACAACTCTTTAAAATATAAACAGATGAATACAAATACGGAAAGTGAAATCAAGAAAGCAATGGGCTATCAAAAAATGGCTCAGGTCGCAATGGATAGCGGTAAGGTTGAGGATGCAAAAAAATACATGGATAGTTATTATTATCGTATGGAAGGCATATACAATGAAAATCCGAATGACGAAAGAATGGTAGCAGCCCTGGCACTGTCAGCGGGTACGATGACTATGTTTTATTCGGATTTGAGCGAAAAAGATTCTAACAATGCGGGTGATAACTTTCAAAAAGCATGTAGCTATGCAAAAACCTCGTCGGAAATGAACAGTCTGCTATACGAGAATTTTCCAGACAAAGAGCAGTATGCAAGAGGTTTTTTACGATCGCTTTGGACGGCATTTCTTATTAACAGGTATGGTGATAAAAAAGAAGCCCAAACAAACTTTGAAAAGATTGAAACTGTTTTGGAACAGGCAGAATATAACTTCCCTGAGAATGATGATATTAAAAATTTCAGAAAACAATATGAAAATTATATTAATTCACAGAGTGTTAAATCCAATTTCATACAGGGTTTCTTGTCTACACATAAGAAATTAACCCAATCAATGCATAAAAAAAATGATCCAGGTAGGGACGAGGTAAAAAGAAAACTGCGCCCCTCGGCAATCACCCGTGCGAATATGGCTATTGATTTATGTAATGAAGCAAAAAGGACGACAGACAATGATGTTGCCATTAGCAAATATAAGGAAGGTATTTCGATTTTGCGGGAACTTTCTGAAGAAACCAACCAGTACGTGTTCCATCTATCTCTGGCTATTTGCTCATTGGCAGGTCGATATAATAATATATCCAGATATGAAGAGGCTGAAGAATATTATTTGGATGCACTTACAATTCAAAGAAAGTTGCCTGAAACTGATGAAAACCGGTTTGAACTGGCTTTTACATTATCTTGCTGCGGTTGTTTGCATTCAAATATAGAACAATATACAAAGGCAGAAAATGATTATAATGAAGCGATCTCAATATTCAGGGATATTTCGAAAACCAATCCAAAGTACCGTCAAAAACTGGCTAAATCTTTGGAAAGTATTGGAGAGATTCACTATTATTTGGAACAGTATGATAGCGCCAAACAGGAATTGACTGAAGCTGTTGAAATATTTACTCTTTTGGGTGCTGATATTGATAAAAACACGCTGGATATTTTGAGGAAATTAATATAAAATATCCTGTCCTTTTAGCTCATAACCCGTTCAGGTGGCTACTATATTTATCATCGCATCAGTTTTTGGCGCTCTCGCAAATAGAAGTCGCGGATGACTACTATATCTTTATACAAGTACACTAATTGCAATGCTGTTTGTCACTTGTCTGATAGTAGTGGTGGCTATTTAACATTTATTCCGAATGGAATGAGTTTATTAAACGCTAGTTTTTACTGATAATGCCGTATTTCCATTTGGCATTGCAGACGGGAATCTTATCGTCAATCGTAAAGTACCGTCCAAACTGGCAATATACTTGTTTTCGGTCGACTTTACCTGCACTCACCTGCGTTGAAAATTCAGTTTACCGGAAGAGTCATATTTCCACGGTATATTCTTTATTTTTATATAATAGCACATTATCTGCATTTTTGAGTAGTTACTGATTAACTATTTTCATAACGAACTATGTATCTCGAATCCAAACTTTTGGATTACTTTCAGCGTCTCCATGGCTGTGTTGCGGTCATATTCCTTTTCGCTTTCGGGAAGTTCGTCGTAGGGGACGAGGCAGGGGTGGAGCTTACGGGCGTCGTCGCGGGCGGCGCCGTACTGCCAGCCGTCAGCGATGCGTCCCGCCGACCATACTTCGTGGACGTTGGCGGCGATGCGTTCGGTGAGTTCCAGCAGGGCGGGCGACAGTTCGATGCCCGATGTGTCGACGGGTTGCGGGTTATATGTTTTCATTTTGTCTGTTATTTGTTGATTGACTGTTTTTGAATTTTTCGTATTCGCTTAGCATGAAAGGCAGCGCTCTTGATATGTTGACGTCGTACGTGCCGGCCTGAATCCCCTTATCGTCTTTCGATAATGCCTGATAGGGTTTGATGTCGCGGTGCACAAAACAGTCCTTGTAGGAATCTTTTGACCGGACTTTGTTGCGTATGTTTTCCTCTTCTTCGGGAGTACAGGCGCGATAGCCCATCAGCAATTTCTCAATATTCCACCGGTTGTGTTCCACGCGCGCCAGCAGATTCACCTGTTCGTCGCTCAGTTCTTTTCCCGGTCGGATGTTCAGCGAGCGCTGTTTAATCTCTGACATGTTGGCATTGTATATGTTGGACAATTTCAAGGCTGTGATATTGCGGTACTGCTCGCCTGTTTCCTTATTTTTTGTCCAGTCTTCCCAGTTTTCCCTGATTATCTTCGGGTCAAATTCATCAACCGTCATTCCGGCGTTGCTTGTGGTCTTGTCATATACATATTTTACCATCATCGGCAAGAGGTCGTTGGCCCTGTCCAGATCGTAAGCATGGTCGAGCATGCCGAACGGTTTCACGTGCCGGTATTTGCGATAGCCGTCTCCCCCGGCCTGCGACAGCAGCGAGAGGGTGCAGTACGACGTTTCCTGACGGATGAACACCGGGATTTCGTTCGTGTAAACCTCCTCCGGCAGGTACAGACCCGCTGCAATGGCCGCGGGCGACGAGTTGAAACAGACGGCAACGGTGAGCAGTTTGTCCGGGTTCCTGTCCCTGTCGGCCCATTCGGCCAGCATCTGCTGAACGTCGGGATGCTCTACGCGGCCATTGACAAACTCGAAACGGATGTCGGTGAATTTCTTTTTCGCAACGGGGTTTCCGCGCGTCTCGCCCGTCTTCATGTCGCGGTACGTATAATCCACTTCGCTGAAAAGGTGACGGAAACGTCCCTGCAGGAAGTTCATTTCGCGTTCAGCGTTGTCGTCGATGAAGGTGATGCACGTCCGGATGCCTTGGGTCGCAAAGTTGGGGAAATGGCAGAGATGGGCGGCCTGAATCCCCATGGCAATGCCCATGCGCGACATGCCGAGGATGACGAGATGCACGTGTTTCGGGGATTCGGCGGTGACGGGTTCGCGGTCCAGCCAGGGATAGACAATGTCCCGCTCGCCCCGTTCGCGGCCCGGAATGACAAACCGTCCGTCCACAAGGACTTTCTGCGCCCAGCTTTCGTAGAAGTTGAACGGCACGAAATCGACGTGCGCCCTGATGTCCAGCAAATCCTGCTGCTGGAAGACGGCGTAGGTGGACTGGTATTCGAACAGCACATGACAGCGCACTGGCGTTGCCCGGCCCCGGGCTTTCAGAATCCCGGCAATCACTTCGAGGCATTTGATGTTCAGCGAATCGTGGTCGTATTCGTCGCTTTCGCCGAGGAGGATGATTTCGCGGCAGCTTTCGGGCTGCAGTTTTTCCAGGTCTTCGGCGGAGTTGCGGTTGCCGCTCAGGATGGTGATGCGTTTTTCGATGCGGGCGGGGATGTTCGAAAACAGTTCGTGGTGCACGTCCGGCACTTTCCGCACGGTCTGGAGCACGATTTCGCAGTTCCCGTATTTCGCCGCGTTCCCGGCCACCTGCCGGACGAGGCTGATTGCCATCCGGTCGTAGCCGATGATGAGGACGTGGTTGCTGAACACGTAATGCACCTGCCCGTTTCTGACCCTGTCGATGCGGCTTTGCAGGATGTTGTTGAAGATGGAAATCAGCAGTCCGCCGAGCAGTATCATCCCGGCCAGTCCGACGAGCAAGGCCCATATCTTTTCGGCGCCCGTTGCGTCCGAGGTAAACGTGCTGCCCGGGTTCAGGAAGGCGAAGATCCATTCCGTGACGTGCAGCCGGCTGAACAGCAGCGCACCGGCCCACAGTATAAAAAAGACAGCGACGGTGAAACAGGTCAGGCCGACGACCTGCCTCGCCGTCGAACGCAACACCTTGTCGATGCGACGCTGGAGCTTGCGGATGAGGGTTTTTGTTTGCATGGTTAATTTATTCTATTGCCTTGTTTGTCGATGTAAAATTCTTCGTTGTTGAGTTTGACTTTTGCTCTGCCTCTGAAAAAAACATCATCATACGCGTTGCTATTATTAATCTTGTCATATTTCAAAGGAATAATTTCTTTACCTGTTTTATCAATAAATCCCCGTTTGCCATTTAATTGAACAAGTGCTAATCCTTCACTAAATGAGTATGCATAGTCGTATTTAAAAGGAATCATTGCTTTATCTGTTTTATCAATAAAGCCCCATTTGCCATTTAATTGAACAAGTGCTAATCCTTCGCTAAATGAGGATGCATAGTCATATTTAAAAAGAGTAATTTCTTTACCCGTTTTATCAATAAATCCCCATTTGCCATTTAATTCAACACCTGCCAATCCTTCGGTAAATGACCAGACATTGTCATATTTAAAAGGAATCATTTCTCTATCTGTTTTATCAATAAAGCCCCATTTGCCATTTAATTGAACGCCTGCTATTCCTTCACTAAAGTGCTTTGCTCTATCATATTTTAAAGGAATAATCTCTTTACCTATTTTATCAATAAATCCACAGTTATCATTTAGTTCAACGCCTGCTAATCCTTCGCTAAATGTCCATGCAAAGTCATATTTCAATGGAATAACCTCTTTTCCTGTTTTATCAATAAATCCATAGTTATCATTTAGTTTAACGCCTGCTAATCCTTCGCTAAATGGCCACGCAATGTCATATTTCAATGGAATCACTATCTCGCCCGTGTTTCTGTCTTTAAATCCATATTTTCCATTATTATCTTCAAAACGTTCCAATTCCAGCTTTTCCAGTCTTTCCCTTTCTTTTTTAATACTCAACAAATCCACACTAAACAGTTCCTCCATATCGCTTATCCTGTATTCGCAGGAATATTTATCCGCTTCATTTTCAACGCTGACAAATTCCAGAAAGAAAGTCCCCCTGTTTAACGGCAGTTTGATGATTTTATCCGCTTCGACTTTCGTTTTCGGCTCGCCATCTACAAATACTTGGCAGGCGAGGTTCGGGCGGATTTTCAGAAAATACTGCATTGCCTGCGTATCAGGCGCTGCGGGTGTTGGCGACATTTCCGGCGGCGTCGAATGGCTCGTTTCCTTTCTGCCCAGTATCCGGTTGATGTCGCCGACCAGTTTCTGTATGGCAAATTCCCGGTGAAGATAGTATTGTAACTGATCCAGATCGCAAAGGTAAAATTCTATCCTGTCCGCAAAAGGTTCTTCGTCAAGACAGAACGGAATGATATGCTTCTTGTTTTTGAAGGCGATGACGATCTCCTTGATCGTATATTCCGACATGTTTGAGTTTACGGACGAAATAAATACCGTAATCCTGCTTTCCTTGATGGCTCGGACAATGACGGCGTGAAAAGCCTCTCCGACGGCAATCCCGCCCCGGTCTATCCAGTAACTGATTCCGGCGCCGTCAAACGCCGTGCAAATATCGTCCGCTATCTTTGCGTCTGCTCTCGAATAACTTATAAATACATCATGTGTCATATAGATATACATTTTAAAAACCAAGCCTGTTTATTTCGAATATTGTTCGTGTTTTCACGTGTCAATAAATTTCTTTAAAGTCGGATACAAAAATACAATAAAAATCGGTAATATTTAAAAGTTAATTCATAAAATCCGGACATTGCGACCTTTGAGAAAGACCGGGATGACGCCAAATTAAAAAAGATGATCAAGTTGAAAACGGAAAAAATGAATGTTTTGACTACGAAAAAAACCCGAAGCCAAAAGCTTCGGGTTTTTTTCGTAGAAGGGGAAACAGAGGGAAATTTTACTGTATGCTGGCATGATCCGTATCGACGGTATCCGTATCCGGGGACATGATGACTTCTACTTCGTTGCCCTGGTCGAGGAATTCTTTTGTGAATGATTTTATGTCGTCGGTCGTTATGGATTTAATGATGCTGTCGTATTCCGTGTGCGCATCGAAACCGCGACAGTAGTATGCGTCCAGGACGCCTAACCAGTAATCGTTCTGCTGCTTCAGTTCTTCGCGGCCTTTCAGGGTGCCGGCCAGGCCTTTGTCTAAATGTATCTGGAGGGGGCCTTCTTTTGCGATGCGTTCCAGTTCGGACTTAATAATATTTACGACATCATCCTGTTTTTTCGGATCCGTATCAAGGAATATCTGTATGGAGGTGCGACCTTCGGGAAAATCATATAACCTTACATTCGTCTGTACTCCGTAAGATGCGCTTTCGTCTTCACGGATTTTTTCCATATAAACCAGATCAAGTATCTGGCTTAACAGCTGTGACGTGATTACGCTTCTGAGATTATACGGCATCTCGCCGGTGTACATAATCGCTACGGAAGATTTCGGCGTCTCCAGGCGACGGGAAAAATGACTTTTAACTTTTCCTTTACGGAAGGGGGTTACCATTTTTTCATCGGCTTTTTCCTTGCGTCCGAGGGACGGGAGCGTTGCCAGGTACTGTTCCAGCAAGGGGCGGATGGAATCTTTGTCTACATTGCCTACAAACGTGAATGTAAAATCAGAAGCATCGCCGTATCGCTCCTTGTACATGTCTATCATGCGGTGATAGTCGATCTTGTCGAAATCGGACGACTTCAGCCGGCTGGTGCGCGGATTATAGTTGTATACCAGTTCCGTCAGCGTGTCGCTGAACGCAATCATGGGATTTGCAAGAAGATTGTCCAGCTGGGATTTTACGCGCTCTTCAAACGAAGCGTAAGCATCGTCGTCGATGCGCATCCCGGTAAACTGCAGGTAGATGAGTTCAAAGAGCGTCTTCAGGTCGGATGGAGATGCGGAGCCGTTAAAAATTTCGTTTGCCGCCCCTATTCCTGCGCTACGGGAAATATTTTTTCCGGCAAGCGCTTTCCGCAGGCCGGTAGCGCTGAACTCTCCAAGACCTCCCAGCACGATCGCATTATTAATCGCTTTCAGGTTCCATATATCTTTGTCGTCCCTGAACATCGTCGTGCCGCCCGGACTTGTGGCCGTCATTATAATCTGATCCTTCTTATAGTCCGTTTGCTTGACGACGGCGCGCACGCCGTTGTTCAGCGTATAAATGGTCGTGCCGAACAGGGGGTCTTCCCGTTCTTCCGTAATTTTCCCGGGCGCCGGCAGTTCGGGAATAAGCACTTTACTGACTACTTCTTCCTCATTGGCGCTAACATCCGCCTTACTTGCCAAATAAAACATTCTCAACAGTTCTTCTTCGGCAGGATATGTAACATCTTCCTTGTCGGGGCCCGAAAGGCTTATGACGACATTGCGCCCGTTATCTTTTTCGTCGAACAGATTACGCACATACTGGTTGATTCCCTCCAGAGGAAAGTTAGGCGCCATCTGCTTTATAATCTCATATTCAACCTCGATGCCGGGTATACATTCATCTTCCGTAAAATTGCGTATATATTCCTCGACAAAAGAGCTGTTTTGATGCTTGTCACGGTCTTTGTATGCCGATTCATAGGATTTGAGAATGTTTTCTTTCGCGCGTTCATATTCGGCTTCGGTAAATCCGAATTTCTTAACGCGTTCGGTCTCGGCTATCAGCGCCTGAAGTGTACGCTCCAGTTCTCCGGGTTTAACAATTGCGGTAGAAGTCCATGCTCCCTTCGATCTGGAAACAAAATAGTCGTCGTCATTTGCATAGGCCGCAACAAACGGCGGGTTGGCTTTCTGAACGATCTCCGAAAAGCGTTCGCTCATTATCAGAGATATCACCATCTGCGTGTATCCGGTGATAAAATCCGCAATCGTCCCTTTCAGGACATAAGGAAGCTTCTCGTGCTTGTAATAGATGCTTAATACGGTATTCGTCATTTCCCTGTCTTTCGCAATTGAAACAATGGGTATCGAATTGTCGGGAACTAAAGATACTTCGATGGGTTCGGGATTCACGGGAACAGGAATGTCGGAAAAAACCTGTTTTACTTTTTCTTCAATCCGGTCGACATCTATATCGCCGACAATCATGATAGCCTGCAGATCGGGACGGTACCACTTCTTATAATAATTCCTTAATTCATCTCCCTTAAAATTATTTATAATGTCAATACTCCCGATAGGCAGACGGTTACCGTATTTGCTGCCGGGAAACATGACGGGCAACTGCTGTTCCCACATGCGCGACTGTGCCGTGCGTCTTGTCCGCCATTCTTCGCGAATCACGCCGCGCTCCTTCTCAATAGCGCTGTCCTGCAGCAAAAGAAAGGACGACCAGTCGTGCAGGATAAGAAGGCACGAATCAATGATTCCTTCGCGCGTCACCGGGACGTCCATCAGTTTATAAACCGTCTCGTCAAAACTTGTGTATGCGTTCAGATTTTCACCCATTCTCATGCCGATGCTTTCCGTATAGTCCTGAATGCCTTTTTTGGAAGGAAAATTCTTCGTACCGTTGAAGGCCATGTGTTCGAGGAAATGGGCCAATCCGCGCTGGCTTTCCTCTTCCTGCATCGATCCTACATTATGAACGATATAAAACTCCGCGCGTTCCGCCGGCATTTCGTTATGACGGATATAATACGTCAGTCCGTTTTCCAGTTTCCCGTACCGAAGTTTCGGATCCATTATTATTTTCTCCATTTGGGGAATTTGGGAATCGCTTTCCTGAGCAGAAACACTGATTCCGAAGTATAACAGGCACAGTATTATACATACACTCTTTGCTGATAACAATCTGTTCATAGTTTTATATTTAATTTAGTAATTATAGCTGGCAAATGTACGCCATATTTTTCAATATAAAACGCTGCCAAAGGTATTTTTTAAAAAAAAACAGGCTCTGTAACGTTTTGTACAGGCACTCATCCCAACGCGAGTCGGGTCGGCAATGACGGGCGCCATTCCGTTTGCAGTACCCATACAAAACATGATAGAGCCGGCATGAAAAATGATTTCCGGATCGCTGAAAAAAACCGAAAAACTTTGAAATCAGAAAAAATGCTTATCTTTGTTCCTCGAAAAAAGAACGGATATGCTATTTAATAGAATGGAATCAAATCATTTTCCTTTCCGCGAAGTTTCCGGCGCATTTGCCGGGACGCAGTATTTCGCGCCGGGGATGACAAAAAGGCAGTCCGCAGCTGCGGACTTCATAAATGACATGCTATTTTCGCTGTCCGCGCCTGCGGATACCATAAATGACCTGTCATTTTTACTGTCTTTGACTGCGGATTTCATGAATGACCTGTCATTTTTACTTTCATCAGCTGCGGACACCATAAATAACACGTCATTTTCACTATCCGCTCCTGCGGACACCATGTTTAGGGTGCTATTTTTACTGTCCGCACCTGCGTATACCGTGTTTTACATGTCATTTGCGCTTTCCGCACCTGCGGATACCATGTTTTGGATGTCATTTGTACTTCCCGCGCCTGCGGACACCATATTTTGATTACTCATGATGAGAACAGCTTTTGTTATTATTTTATTTTCGTCATTTTTCTTTTCGGGAAAAGCGCAGACGCATCCGGCTATGAAAAAATTTCTCAATGCCCCGCATATGCGCGGAGCGTCTGTTTCCATCATGATAAAAGACGTTCGCGGCGATTCCGAAATGTTCAGTTACGACGCAAACAGGGAAGTGATTCCTGCATCGACGGTGAAGGCCGTGACGACGGCAACTGCTCTTGAAATACTCGGCGAACATTTCCGGTATGAAACGGCGATTATGCACGACGGAAATATACGAAACGGTGTTTTATACGGAAATATTTACATACGCGGAAGCGGCGATCCTACGATCGGTTCATCCCATGCGGGAGCCGACCGTGACAAAACAATACGCAAGTGGATATCGGCTATCAAAAATAAAGGCATCAGGAAAATAACAGGTTCGGTTATTGCCGACGAAAGTATCTTCGATACCGAAGGCGTTTCCATGAAATGGCTGCGCGAAGATCTGGGCAGTCATTACGGACAGGGGTGTTACGGTTTGAACATCTATGATAACCGTTACAGGCTTTTTCTTCGTACCGGCGAACCGGACAGTAAACCAAGTATCGAAAGGAGCGAACCGGATATGCCGTCAATCGTTTTCCGGAATTACCTGACGGCTAAAAAAATCGCTGCGGACAGCACTTACATAGTCGGTTTCCCCTACTCTAACGAACGCTATCTGTATGGCGCAGTTCCCGCAAACCGTTCGGAGTACGGACTGTCCGGGGATATTCCCGAACCGGCGCTGTTTCTTGCCGGATATGTTACGGCAAGGTTGAAAGAAGAAGGAATAGAAGTCACGGAAGAGCCTGCCTGCTACCGCAAACTGTCGCAAGCCGGAAAATGGAAAAAACAGGAACGAAAAATCATCACGACTTCGTATTCTCCTCCTCTGAAAGATATTATACGCATAACAAATCATGCCAGCCACAACCTGTATGCCGACGCCCTGCTGAAAACAATCGGATTAAGATATAAGCCGGACGAAGTCGCATCGTCGTTTGAGAAAGGAATCAAAACGCTGCATGAACACTGGAAAAGGGTGGGTTTGGATACTTCTTCGCTGTGGATGTTTGACGGCGGCGGATTATCCCCCGCGGATAAGATAACGGCCTGCTTTCTATGCGAACTGTTGTCGTACATGGCAACAAAATCGACCGCATCGGACGTATTTATGAAATCATTGCCACGCGCCGGCATGGAAGGTACGGTGGTGAATTTGTTGAAAGGAAGTTCGCTTCACGGTAAGGCGCGCCTCAAAAGCGGAAGCATGAGCCGCGTACGCAATTACACGGGATACGTGACAAAAGACAACAGGCTGTATGCCGTTGCTTTCCTTGTAAATAACTTTTCCTGCAAACAAAATCAAATGGAAGCCGATATAGAAGAATTGTTATTGTCTTTGTTTGAATAATCAATTTTTTACTATATTTGCTGCCTAAATACAATACTACCGATGAAAATTGAAATTAAAGAAGTAAAAACAAAAAGAGAACTGCGGGAATTTGTCAAATTCAACATCAAACTTTACAAAGGTAATCCTTATCATGTACCCACTCTTATCGACGAAGAGATGATGACTTTATCTAAAGACAAAAATCCTTCATTCGAAGATTGTGAAGCTGTCTATTATCTCGCATACAAGAACGGAAAAACAGTCGGACGCATTGCCGGAATAATCGTACACAGGAGCAATATGATTTGGAAGCAGAAGTATGCACGTTTCGGTTTCGTTGATTTTATAGACGACAATGAAGTAGTGGACGCCCTGTTCGACTCCGTTACGGCATGGGCCAGGGAAAAGGGTATGACGGCGCTGCATGGGCCATTGGGTTTCACGGATCTTGATCACGAGGGAATGTTGATCGAAGGCTTCGACCTGTTAAGTACCATGGCAACCATTTACAATTATCCATACTATCCGGAACACATGGAACGTATGGGATTCAGAAAAGATCAGGACTGGAACGAATATAAAATATACATACCCGACAAAATTCCCGAAAAGCATCAGCGCATCGGAAACATAGTGAAACAGAAATACGGGTTGAAAGTAATGAAATTCAAAAAACGCAAGGAAATATGGCCGTATGCGGATAAAATATTTAAGACGTTAAACGAAGCTTATTCTCATCTGTACGGATTCACGCCGTTAACGCAAAAACAGATTGAGTATTACGTAAACATGTATATTCCAATGCTGCGGCTTAACCTTATAACGGTTATTATCCGCGAATCGGACGATGCTGTTGCGGGTTTCGGAATATCCCTCCCGAACCTGTCTCGTGCCATGCAGAAGGCTAAAGGTACGATGCTGCCTTTTGGCTTTATACATTTGCTGAAAGCGCTGTATTCGAAGCCTAAAGTTATTGATTTATACCTTATCGGCGTACTTCCCGAATACCGGAATAAAGGCGTCAATGCATTATTATTTAATGATCTTATCCCCGAATATATCCGCGTGGGTACGAAATATGCCGAAAGTAATCCCGAACTTGTTACCAATAATGCCGTTCAGGCGCAATGGGACTATTTTGAACTTGAACATCACAAAACAAGGAGAGCTTTTATCAAACAAATTTAATTATGAACGATTTTTCCAAGACAAAACAATACGACGACAATTCTTACAGCGACAAGGAAGTAATAACCCTTGAATGGAACGAACACATAAGGCGCCGTCCCGGTATGTACATAGGCAAACTCGGCGACGGCTCTTTTCCCGACGACGGCATATATGTCCTTTTAAAGGAAGTGCTGGACAATTCTATCGACGAATACATGATGGGGTTCGGCAAGACCTTGTCGGTTAAAATAAATGAAGGCATCGTTACGGTGCGCGATTACGGTCGCGGCGTGCCGCTGACGAAAGTAATCGACGTATCGAGCAAGATGAATACCGGCGCCAAATACGACAGCAAGGCGTTTAAAAAGTCGGTGGGACTTAACGGCGTCGGCATCAAGGCTGTTAATGCACTCAGCAGTTATTTCCTGATTGAAAGCTATCGCGACAAGGAGTGTAAAAAGGTAGAATACGAAAAGGCAAACATCACGAACGACGTCGAAATAGCTCCGACAAAAGAACGGAACGGTACGCTGGTTTCGTTCGTTCCCGATACCGAAATTTTTCCGAATTATGAATATAAAGATGAATTTGTCGAAAACCTGATTAAAAACTATGTCTTCCTCAATACGGGACTGACAGTAAGCTATAACGGCAAAAGTTTTCATTCCGAAAACGGGCTGGCCGATTTGTTGAACGAAAACATGACGTCGGAACCGCTTTACCCTGTCATTCACATGAAAGGAGACGATATCGAAGTGGTTATCACGCACAGCAATCAATACGGCGAGGAATATTATTCCTTCGTAAACGGACAGCATACGACACAGGGAGGGACACATCTGACGGCTTTCCGCGAATCTCTAAGCCGCACGGTAAAGGAATATTTCAATAAGAATTTCGAATATGCCGACATTCGCACAGGTATCATAGCGGCTATAAGCATAAAGGTGGAGGAGCCTGTTTTCGAAAGCCAGACGAAAACGAAGTTAGGTTCCAGGGATATGGGACCCGAAGGCCCGTCAATAAATAAGTTCATAGGCGATTTCATAAAGAAGGAGCTTGATAACTATCTGCATAAGTATCCCGAAACTTCGGACGTGCTGCTGAAAAAAATACTGGAATCGGAGAAAGAACGCAAGGCGATTGCGGGAATAACAAAGCTTGCACGCGAACGCGCCAAGAAAGTAAGCATCAATAACCGAAAGCTTCGCGACTGCCGCATTCACCTGAATGATTATAAGAATAACGACAAGGAAAAATCATGCATCTTCATTACGGAGGGAGATTCCGCAAGCGGCTCCATTACTAAAAGCAGAGACCCTAACTTGCAGGCGGTTTTCAGCTTGCGCGGAAAGCCGCTGAACAGTTTCGGGCTTACCAAGAAGATAGTTTACGAAAACGAGGAGTTTAACCTCCTGCAGGCGGCCCTGAATATTGAGGACGGGCTGGAGGGATTGCGCTATCATAAGGTGATTATCGCTACGGATGCGGACGTCGACGGCATGCACATCCGCCTGCTGCTGATTACTTTCTTCCTGCAGTTCTTCCCCGATATTATAAAGAAGAATCATGTTTACATCTTGCAGACTCCCCTGTTTCGCGTGAGGAACAAGCAGAAGACAATCTATTGCTACACGGAAGAAGAAAAGTCGACTGCCATGAAGGAACTCGGCAAAAACCCGGAAATAACCCGCTTCAAAGGGCTTGGCGAAATATCTCCCGATGAGTTCAGGCACTTTATTGGCGATGATATGCACCTCGACCCCGTAAGGATGAAAAAGGAAGACTTGATAAAAGAAATGCTTGAATTTTACATGGGTAAGAATACCTCCGAAAGGCAGAATTTTATCATAGATAATCTTGTAGTAGAAGAGGATTTGGCAACTGAAAGATGATGAAACGAAAGGCTCTGTTTTCAGGAACGTTCGACCCGTTTACCGTCGGTCACTATTCGATTATAGAACGGGCGCTGCGCCTTGTCGACGAGATTGTGATCGCCGTCGGCGTAAATGCCGAAAAGCAGATGCTGTATTCGCCGGAAGAACGGATGGATATGATTCGGAAGATATATTCCGAAGAGAAACGTATTGAGGTAACATCCTACGATATGCTGACGGTGGATTTTGCAAAGGAAATACATGCGGATTTCCTCCTGCGGGGAGTCAGGAGCTCAGGCGATTTCGAATATGAAAAGAATATGGCGGACACGAACCGCAAACTGGCTGGCATGGAGACCGTCATCCTGATTTCCGAACCCGAATACGAACACGTAAGCTCAAGCCTCGTGCGTGAGCTTATCCACTATAAAAAAGACATAACAAACTTAATTCCCGTAATAAAATGAGAAAGAATTTATCGGTTGTCATGATATGTGTATTGACATCCTGTTCGGCAAATGCGCAGAACTATGAAGAGAAAATGAACGCACAGAAGCTGCTGAATGCATATTCGGCTATTTCAAACCTGTACGTCGACGAAACTAACAGTGTGAAGATAACGGAAGATGCGATTAACGGCATGCTTGAAAAGCTGGATCCACACTCCTCGTACACGGACGCGGAGGAAACCCGCAGGATGAACGAACCGCTGGAAGCTATCTTCGACGGCATAGGCATACAGTTCAACATGCTGACCGATACGCTGTACGTCGTACAGGTAATTTCGGGAGGCCCTTCCGAAAAGGTGGGGCTTCTCACGGGCGACCGCATCATCATGGTTGACGACACGCTTATCGCGGGCGTCAAGATGAATAATACCGACGTCATGAAGCGGATACGCGGCAGGAAAGGAACGGAAGTGCGCGTAAAAGTGAAGCGCGGCCATTCGCCCGACTTGATGGAATTTAAAATAATACGCGACAAGATACCGGTATACAGCATGGAGGCTGCTTACATGGCGGACGGGCGGACGGGATACATGCGGCTCAGCCGCTTCGCCGCTTCTTCCGTCGAAGAATTTGAAAAGGCGTTCATCGAGCTGAAAAAGATGGGCATGGAAAACCTCATCCTGGACTTGCAGGGAAACGGCGGGGGATACCTGAATACGGCTTTCATCCTGTCCGACGAATTCCTGGAGAAGGACAAGCTGATTGTCTACACGGAAGGCAACCGGCAGCCGCGCTGGGACGCAAACGCCAGCGAGAAAGGCATCTTCGAGAAAGGCAAGCTGATCATACTGGTAGACGAATCGTCGGCCTCGGCGAGCGAAATCGTTTCAGGCGCCGTGCAGGACTGGGACAGGGGCATCATCGTAGGACGCCGCACGTTCGGCAAGGGGCTTGTGCAAAGGCCGATCGTGCTGCCCGACAGCTCCATGATCAGGCTCACCGTGGCGCGATACTACACGCCCTCCGGACGCAACATCCAGAGGCCTTACGAGGAGGGCGGCATCGAGACTTATCACAACTTCATAGCGGACCGCTACAACAGGGGAGAGCTGATGCACGCCGACAGCATACACTTCCCCGATTCCCTGAAATACAGCACGCTCCTGTCCCGAAGAACCGTATACGGAGGCGGAGGCATCATGCCCGATGTTTTCATCCCGATAGATTCTACGCATCACACGGATTACCACTCCAGGCTGATAAGGTACGGGGTGATGAACCACATGGTGATTAATTACCTGGACAGGAACCGCGCCGGGCTGGTTGAAAAGTATCCCGACATCAATGTCTACAAGGAGAAATTCACCGTAACCGAAGTCATGCTGCAGGAGCTTGTCGGCATGGCGGAGGAGGAGAAGATTGAGTTCAACGGGGAGCAGTTCGACAGGTCGAAGGAACTCATATCGCTTCAGCTGAAGGCGCTCGTAGCGCGGGACATGTTCGACACGAGCGAGTACTTCCAGATCATAAACGACCGGAACGACAGCTACGTGGAGGCGCTGCGCATCATAAACGATGACGACCGCTACGAGGCAATCCTCCGGGGAGGCAGCTGACGCTTCCGGCGCGGGATGATAAAAAAATTTATCCCGCCTGCACGCGATTTATGAAAATTTCATTTATCTTTGCAACCGTGAGTCCTATTTTCAGGCTCTTTACTAATAAATATTTATAATAATCATTTAAACTATTAACAGTCATGTCAAGGAAATACACATGGAAAGTTTGGCTGCGGCCAAACATGATGACCAAAGAGGTACACAACGATTACACGGCCGACGTATCAACCGCCGGCGAGACGAAACACAACGCCGACATCGCGAAGGCAATCAAGGAAGAAGGCTCCGACCTTCAGATAGAAACGCTCGTCGACGTACTCAACCGCGGCGACCGCTGGAAGCGCCGCTACCTGCTCGAAGGCTCCTCCGTGCAGGATGAGAACATACACATCAAGCCCCGCGTCACGGGCAGCTTCGTCGGCGCCGACCCGCGCTTCGATTCCGGGAAGCACAAAGTCACCTTCGACGCCATCGCCGTCTCCGAGCTGCGCAAGGCTCTTGATGACGAAATCAGCGTCGAAGTGCTGGGCAAGAAAGCCGACGGCGGCTCCATCATCGGCCTGGTTACGGACGTGACTACGGGCAAGACAGACGGCACCGTAACCATCGGCGGCGACATCATCATCACCGGCGACAAGATCAGGATAGACCCTGTCGGCGAAAGCGGCCTCGGCATATTCTTCGTCGACGCCGGCGGCTCGGAAACGCCCGTCACGCACGTCCTCACACAGAACGACCCGAAGAGAATCATCTGCCGCGTTCCCGCCTTAACCTCTACCCTTCTTGACGCCGAATACACGCTGAAAATCGTAACGCGCTTCTCCACCAGCGCCGTGCTGCTGAAAACGCCCCGCACCATCATCTACGAGCTGCCCCTCAAGCCGCTGACACTGCCCGCTGAAGAGGCGCAGTAACGGGCGTTAAAGAGGCGCAGTAACGCCCGTTAAAGAGGCTCGATAACGCCCGTTAAAGAGGCTCGGTAACGGGCGTTAAAGAGGCTCGATACTTACCGGTATCGAGCCTTTTTATATCCGGTGGGTTTTCATCTTATCAACACGTGTATATCATTATTATATTATTTATTTATACTTCAAATAAGATTTATGATATATATGATGACCTGTTGAAAAGGTTTATAAGTATTCGGGAAAATATTTGGATAATCGGTTTTCATTATTGCGTCCCGGTTTATGACCGGTATATGAACATTGATTTTGTTGCCAGGCGCCTGATTATAAAGTGATGGTTATGTTTTATCAACAGCATGTGGATAACTGCCGGTCGTGATAAGTTTTTCCCGGTTACTGCGCGGGCGGCGGTGGAAACAGGGGGTGATAAGATTCGGATAAAAACGGGTGTTCCGACAGGGGGAAATTGAAACGGAAAGCTATATGGTAAATATTTTTTTCAATCGGAAATTTATTTATTACAAGTTATCAACATCGAGTTGATACGAAATGAACAGCTGTTTTCACCATGTTACCCGTCTCGAGCCGTCGGGCTGCTCGCTGATGCTTGCGAATACGGTGCCGGAGGGCAGGAGTTCCCTTATCTTTTCAGGCCATTCGATGAGGCACAGCGCGCCGCTGCAGAGGTAGTCGTCTACTCCGATTTCCAGCGCCTCGCCTGCCGTGTTTATGCGGTAGAAGTCGAAGTGGTAAATCAGTTCTCCGCTGGCGCTGCTCCGGTATTCATTGACGATGGAGAACGTGGGGCTGCTTACGGCGTCTTCTACTCCCAGCTCTTCGCACAGGGCTTTTATGAATGTTGTTTTGCCTGCGCCCATGTTTCCCTCGAAGGCGAAGATTTTGCTGCCGTTCATGTGGGTTATAAATTCGGCGGCGGACTGTCGTATGCCGCTGATGTTTTCTATGACTGTTTCCTTCATTGCGGCGGCTATTTGGGCTTCAGGGTGATGATGGGGATGAGCATTTCTTCGAGTGAAATGCCTCCGTGCTGGAATGTGTTTTTGTAGTAAGAGACGTAGTAGTTGTAGTTGTTTGGATAGGCGAAAAAGGATTCGTTGAGCGCGAATACGTATCGGGTGCTCAGGTTGGGCGACGGCAGTCCTGCCTTCTGCGGTTCCTTTATTTCGTACACTTCCCTGTAATTATAGTTCATGTTTTTGCCTGCCTTGTATCGCAGGTTTGTGTTCGTGTTTTTGTCGCCTGCTATTTTGACCGGGTCGTCTACGCGTATCGTTCCGTGGTCGGTGGTGAGTATAATCCTGTATCCCTTGTCTGCTATCTTCTTGAATAATTCGAGCGTGGTGGAGTGTTGAAACCACGATTTCGTGAGGCTGCGGTATGCCGCTTCGCTTTGTGCAAGCTCGCGTATCATTTTGCTTTCGGTGCGTGCGTGCGACAGCATGTCGACGAAGTTGATTACGATTACGTTTAGCTGGTTTTTGTCGAGGTCGGATATATTGTGCAGCAGCTTTTCGCCGTACAGGGAATCGTATATTTTGTTGTATGAGAATGTATATTTTTTGCGGAACCGCTCTATTTGTGTTTTTATCAGCGGCTCTTCGTTTATGTTCTTTCCTTCTTCGCTTTCTTCGTCTATCCACAGTTCGGGGAACATCTGTTCGATCTGTGCCGGCATCAGGCCTGAAAAGATTGAGTTCCTGGCGTATTGCGTTACTGTGGGGAGTATGCTGTAGTAGAGGCTTTCGCTGAAGGTAAAGAACTCGTTGAGAAGGGTTTTTACCGTATACCACTGGTCGAGGCGGAAGTTGTCGATGAGGATAAAGAATATTTTCTCGCCGCTGTCGAGCTGCGGGAATACTTTCCTTTTAAATATATCCGGACTCATCAGCGGCCTGCTGTCTGGATTCTGTATCCAGTCCGCGTATTGCCTCTTGACGAATTTGCCGAACGTATTGTTGGCTTCTTTCTTTTGCATTTTGAGTAATTCCTGCATTTCCGCCTGTCCTTCCTCAAGCGTCAGTTCCCAGTATACGATTTTCTTGTAGATGTCAATCCAGTCGTCCGTCGAGGCGGAACTGTTTATTTGCATTCCTATGCGATTAAATTCCTGTTGATAGTTCGTTGTGGTCGTTTCCGTTATTATGTTGCTTTTGTGCAGGTTCTTTTTTATGGAGAGTACCAGCTGGTTAGGATTGACGGGTTTTATGAGGTAATCTGCAATCTTGTTGCCGATGGCCTGGTTCATAATGCTTTCTTCTTCGCTCTTTGTTACCATTACGACTGGAACGTTCGGGTCGATTTGCTTGATGTGCACCAGCGTTTCCAGACCGCTTAGCCCTGGCATGTTCTCATCCAGGAAGATAATATCAAAAGACTGTTCCCTGCAACAGTCAATAGCATCCTGCCCGCTTATGACAGGAATAACCTCATATCCTTTTTCTTCCAGGAAGAGAATATGAGGTTTCAATAAATCAATTTCATCATCCGCCCAAAGGATCTTGTTCTTTCTCATTTTAATCATGTTTTATAGTGTCCTTTAAACGGTGCTGCAGGTGTTTTTATTGTGTCTTTTCAGCTATTTTTTGAATATCTTCGAAGGTAAAATTTCCTGTTATATAGATGGCTACGAAGTCCTTTTCACTGTTTATCAGCATTACTAATTCGCTAATCGTATTTCCTTTTTTCCTGGCATTGAAAGTAATATTTGATTTGCCGTCTTTGATGCGCATCAGTTCTTCATAATTTTTGTCGTTATTGATAAGCGCTTTCATTTCCATATCCATCTTTTCCTTGAGCGCTGTTTTCTGCGAAGTTATGAGGCGCATGGATTCAATTTTGGGAATGATGTCTTTGATGTCTACGTCACCTGTGTTTATATTGCCAGGTATCATTTTGAACATTGCTTTCGATATGCTTATGACCGTGATGTCGTCTTCACTTTCATACTTGTCAAATATTTTACTCATCACGTCGTTTTGCGCATATAGAACGCCACTGCATAGTATGCATATTGTTAATAATAAATTTTTCGTTTTCATATAGATACTTTTTTAATTGTTTAATTTAAAATTTTCGTTCAGTATTTCATTTGTCTTGTCTATGTTTTCTTTTACTTTCTCCAGAGGGGAAAACCCTTTATTCAGATTAACGGAAACCAGAGTGATGATTTTTTCCGCAACAATCGCCGCTTCCTGAGGATCGGTATAAGTATCCGTCATCATGTTACTGTCGGAAAGCGGTCGGTTGTGAAAGAAAAATATCCCGGCGAGAAGCAATATTGCTGCTGCGATGCTTCCTGCACCGGTAAATAAATGCCTGATTCTTTTATTTTCCTTTGAAACATTGAATTTGTCAATATTGTTTTCCAATCTTTCTGAGAAACCTTTCGGTACGTCAATTTCGGAAGAGTCATACAAAGCGTAAAATAAAGTTCTGTCGACATTCCATTTCTCAGAAATTTCTTTTGTATTAAAGAACTCCCGTAGTATAGCTTCTTCTTCTCGTGTAGTATCGCCGTTATAAAAAGCTGTCAGTAATTTTTCTATTAACTTATCGTCGACCATATCTTAATATTTTAATTTTGTTTTTAATGTATTTCTCGCACGCGACAGCAAAACTCTTACGTTTGCCGAACTTTCTCCCGTTATTGTTTCGATTTCTTCTAATGAACACTCGCCGAATCCTCTGAGATACAATATTTGCCGTTGTTTTTCCGGCAGACTGTTCATATATAGTTTTATTTGTTGTACGGTTTCTTCGTTTACTATTTTATTTTCAATAGTTACAGTTTCGTCTTTAAACTCATAATTAACTATATTGTCGTTTTGCAATGCTTTAGGCGAGCGTAGAAAATCCAGACATATATGTTTGACAAGCGTAACGCAATATGCTTCCGGCTTATGAATATCAGTAAGTTTTTCACGATCATTCCAAAGTTTGTAATAAGTATCCTGAACAATATCTTCGGCATCTTCCATATTTTTGACGATAGCATAAGCTACTCTGTATAGTTTTGGATGCAGTGAAAAATATTGCTGTTTGAAACTTTCGGCGGTCATCAGCTATTACTTTTGATAATATCATCAATATCATCGCGTTTTATTTTGCCCTTGATTCGTATCATGGCAGGATCTTTTCCGCCTGTTAATATCATAATTTCATTGATGAAGTTTTCATTTATCTTTAACAGTATTTTTGTGCAATTTCCGTTCTCATTTGTAGAAATAACGGTTTCATAGGCGCTGTCTTTAAGTTTTTTAATAGCTTCATTGAAATCCTCCTTAAATTTTTTATCACATTCGTCAAACGAGAAAATCTCAACGCCCGAAACTCCTTTCATAAATATGCGACCTATCGACATTGAAAATTTCAAATGTGTCGTGTTTTTTTCTTTTGAAAAATTCTTTAATAATTCTTCAATCGTATATTTTCTATTCATTTCGGTTCCGTCTCTTTTTTCTATGCAAAAACCGCTTTTACAAATGATTGCAAGTAATGCAATAATGATAAATTTTTTCATGACTGTTCGTTTTTAATAGTTTGTTTATAAAAATTGTTTTTCGAAGCGCTTTCATGAATAAGACGGAAAAAGGATATTATTCGTTACAAAAATTTTTCAAATTATTGTTTTGAGACGTTCGGCAAGCAGTTTTATTCCTTCCGATGCACCTGTTTTAATAAATTCTACGTCTTGTCTGTGAGTATTTACTTCTTTTGGGTCAATAAGAAATACAGGCTGTCCGTTTCGCACATAATTTAATAATCCGGCAGCAGGATATACGTTCAACGAAGTACCTATGATGACAAATATGTCTGATAATTCCACATATCGAATAGCTTCCTCTATCTTTGGAACCGCTTCTCCAAACCATACGATGAACGGACGCAATTGACTTCCGTCGGGAGCCTCGTCTCCGATATGAAGGTCGGGACTTTCGGGCGGAATAGGATATGACTTGTTCGTATCTTTGATTGAACATGATTTCATGAGTTCGCCGTGCAGATGTATTACATGAGAGCTTCCCGCCCTTTCGTGCAAATTATCTACATTTTGTGTTATGATATGTACGTCAAATAATTTTTCTAAAGCGGCAATTTCTTTGTGTCCTTCATTGGGATGCGCTTCGAGTAATTCCCGGCGTCTGTAATTGTAAAAATCGAGTACTAATTGAGGATTGACCTTAAAACCTTCCGGCGTAGCGACGTCTTCGACGCGATAATTATTCCATAGTCCGTTTGAATCGCGAAATGTTGCTATTCCGCTTTCGGCGCTCATGCCTGCTCCCGTGAGTATTACTAATTTTTTCATGTGCGTATAATTCATTTTAATATTGTAAATTTATTTTATAAGTGAGCGGTATATATAGAATTGATACTGCGAAGTTATAATTTTTCGAATATAAAATGCCTTTTTTGAAAAAAAAAAATGAAAAAGTATCACTTTATAAATAAAAAGATTACCTTTGCGCCTTGATTATAAAGGTAGAAAAATTGATATGGACAAAGTGAGTTATGCTTTAGGACTGAGTATAGGAAATAATTTTGTTACTTCAGGCATAAAAAATATAGATGTTGAAAGCTTTTTAAAAGGCATTGATGATGTTTTTTCCGGGAAGACGCCTGAAATTTCCTATGATGAAGCAAAGCAGATTATTGACGATTATTTTTCAAAACTTCAAAAAGAACGAATCAAGTTGAATAAAGAAGCAGGAGAGGAATTTTTGCGAATAAATAAAGAAAAATCGGGTGTTATTACTTTGTCGAGCGGATTGCAGTATGAGATATTGAAGAAAGGTATCGGAGCCAGACCGAAAGCTGCCGATAAAGTAAAATGTCATTATCATGGTACGTTGGTGAACGGTACTGTATTTGATAGTTCCATACAGCGTGGCGAACCTGCTGTTTTTGGAGTTTCACAGGTTATTCAGGGGTGGGTTGAAGCTTTGCAACTTATGGAAACAGGTTCACGCTGGAGATTATTTGTTCCTTCCGAACTTGCTTATGGTGAACGCGGAGCAGGTGATCTTATCGGGCCGAACAGTACACTGATTTTTGAAGTTGAATTATTGGATATTGTTTAACATAATTATAAAATTTATAAAATGAAAAAATTTAGTTTATTAGTCCTGACGGTTATGGTAACCGCGGGAGTCGCTTTTTCATCTTGCGATTCTAAAAAATCTGTAAGTCTAAAGTCTGGTTTGGATAGCGCAAGCTATATTATAGGTGCAAGCTATGGAAGTGGCTTGAAAGAAAATCTTAAAACTTTTCCCGGTGGTCCGGGCAATATGGAGGCTTTGATTGCCGGTTTTATAAATGCTGCAAAAGGTGATTCTATTTATTTGGGCATGGATATGCAGGCAGCACAGACTTATGTAAATGAGTATGTTCAAAATGCTCAGTCCCGTTTGGCAGATGAAACAAAAGCTGAAGGAGAAAAGTTTCTGTCCGAAAATAAATCCAAGAGTGGTGTAATTACAACTGAGAGCGGCCTGCAATATAAGGTTATTACCGAAGGTACGGGAATCAAACCTTCAGCCGAAGATACTGTAATGGTGCATTATACGGGTAAGTTACTGGACGGTACAGTGTTTGACAGTTCGGTTGAACGTGGCGAACCGGCTACATTTCTTTTGGGCAACGTTATTAGCGGATGGCGTGAGGGCGTTCAACTGATGCCTGTTGGTTCCAAATATATTTTATGGATTCCTTCCGATTTGGCTTACGGTCTACAGCCTCCAAGCCAACTCATTAAACCTAACAGTACACTTGAATTTGAAGTTGAGTTACTTGATGTGATGAAAACAAAATAACATTACTGTATTTTAATATGAAAAGAACCGGTTATCTTTGGATATCCGGTCTTTTTTTATGTTTTATAATAAATGTTTTAATGATGATAGAAACAAAAGGTATTATTAAAAGTTTTGCTTCCTTACAAGTGTTGAAAGGAATAGATTTATCTATTAAAGAAAAAGAAATCGTTGCTATTGTAGGTCCCAGCGGGGCAGGTAAAACTACTTTGTTACAGATTATGGGTACACTTGACCGTCCTGATTCCGGTAAACTTTTATATATGGGTCTGGGATCGTCCGATTTATCCGAGAAAAACCGTACGAACATGTTTCAACAGGACAGATCATTTCGCATTGAACCGTTTGAATTATCCGAAAAAGCTCGCGCTGCATTTCGTAATAAACATATTGGTTTTGTTTTTCAGTTTCATCAGTTATTACCTGAATTTACGGCTCTCGAAAATGTTATGATTCCTGCGTTAATTGCTCATCGCAATTATGGTGAGGCAGAGAAAAAGGCTATGGAATTGCTAGTTTTTTTACGTTTGAAAGACAGGATAAAACATAAACCGTCGGAACTTTCCGGTGGCGAAAAACAGCGTGTTGCCGTAGCGAGAGCTTTGATAAATAATCCTTCCGTTATCCTTGCCGACGAGCCTTCGGGTAGCCTTGATTCGAAAAATAAGGATGAGCTTCATTCTCTTTTTTTTGATTTGAGAAATGAAATGGGACAGACGTTTGTAATTGTAACTCATGATGAACACTTGGCTAAACTTGCGGACAGGATTATTTTTATGAAAGATGGTTTAATAACTTTGTAAGTTAGGCATAAAAAGGAAATAGGACGTTTTTCCAAATTGCTTATGTCGGATACTTTTCGTCATACTTATTATATTGTCATACGTTCTGTCACACTTTTCGACACAATGTTTGGTCAGAAATTTATGTTTAGCTCCGATGGTTTTCCGAATATCAAAATCAGTTATTGAAATTGCTTATACTCGAACGGAATTGGTTTGCGAAAAAACAACAATTTGGTGTTGTTCTCCAAAGTATGCTGACTTAGACAAGACCGAAATTGATGTAAAAGAAAGCGAGATTGAAAGCATTCAAATGATTAAACAACTTTTTTGAAAAACAGCAGGTTTTACGGAGTGCCCTGAGGATACGATGCCTCATCCGACAATTATTCCTCTCTGTTCCAACGGTATATTTCTTCCCTGTAAGATGGTTTTCGCCCTTGAATGCGCTCACGAAGCTATCCCAGTCATCGGTGGTTATACTTCCGCAGTTTACGCCCAAATCAGACAATTTCTTCTTCAACTCTCTGGCTGTTTTCAAATCCCGTTTGCCCCAAACAAACGCTACGATTTCGCCGCTGTCCCTGTGGCAGGCATAGATGAGCCAAACCCTGTTATTCTTTTTTTCCACATAAGTCTAAAACTCATCTACTTCCGAATAATCATAATACGACTGCTCTGGCCGGATCATATGCCGGGAGCGTACCAACACCGACAATACTTTTTTGATGCTGATGTTCTCAATCTCAGTGATATCCCTAATGCCTGTGCCGCGAACAGGTATCAATAATATCTTTTGTGTCAGGGATGAATGACAACCTTTGTATTTCAATGCATGGTCTTCAATAAACTGTCGTCCACATTTCCTGCACAAATAATTTTGCTTTCCATACGATTTCCAGCCATTCTTTTTATCTTTGTGCTTTGGCAATCGGGGCAATGAAGGGTGATTTTTAAAAATACCAATTCATTCCCTGATTGCCATATATTTACACCAGCATACCTTTTACATCACCACCTAATTTTGGATTTGTATAGGATAGCATACTTTGGAAGATACCACCAAAATTTAATTAACTAATTCAAGTTGCCAGATATAAATTTTTTTCAACCAAAAAGGTCAATCGCTTACTTTTGTGGTGCTAACTCAGATAAAAAAAGGACTGACCATGGTTACAAAACCGTTGCAATATAGGTATTTTTTGATGATATACTCAAATCTGTGAATCACA
>JAISEJ010000032.1 GCA_031264155.1 Tannerella sp.
CTGGTATTCATATTAATGTATGTTTAGTCACTACAATAATAATGAAATACCAGCTATTTTTTTACATCAGAAGAAAAATAAACTTATACCTTCACTGCAAAAATCGGATGAACCCAAAATCTTTCGTATGTGTCCCGCCTCTGCTGATATGGAATTGCGTTTCAACATATCAAGCATGTTGAGGACAGAGAATTGGTATTCGTCCATTTCTCTTATCTGCATCAGTTCGGAAATGACAGTCAGCATTTCATTTTCCACTTTTCCGCGATTATGCGTGATAATCCGGCGCAAAGCATCGGTAACCAGCAAATCATGCCTGAACCACATTCGGGATTCTTTCTTTGTATTTAGTTTTCTGTTTGACAACAAATAAAGAAACTGCGGAATTTCCCCTTTCAGATTGTCCAGCATTTCAGTATCTTTCTTCTCAATCGGATGGATTTTCCGAACCCAATAGCGAGTTTCGCCTTTTTCTACGATAATCGGACAATTCTCGTTATTGGAACACAAAACAAACTTGGCAAAAAACTCTACTTCCTGACGGTCTTTGCCTTTGGCTTCCGCCTTATAGGAAAGGGCGGTACTTAGGTTTTTGATACGTTCGGAATCTTCCCTGCGGTCAAGCAAGGCTTCATCAACGCCGACAATCAGTTTGTGCGCCCAGTCGGAATTGAATTGGCTGTGAAAATCCTCGTTAGTGTTGAATGTCATGTTTCCGGCAAAGATGGCTTTCAGAAAGTTCAGGAAGGTCGTTTTGCCAGTGTTCCGTTCATTGGAAACCAAAAGAATAATTGGAAGTTTAGTCAACGGCTTGGTGTAAAGCAATTGCAGGTAATCCAAACCCATTTCCAATTGTTCGCCGAAAATATGCCGGAGAAATCCCAGTGTCAAAGGACAATCGCCTCGCTCTGGTTGGTAGAGAATTGGTTCGTATTG
Source organism: Tannerella sp. (assembly GCA_031264155.1). GTDB lineage: Bacteria > Bacteroidota > Bacteroidia > Bacteroidales > Tannerellaceae > Tannerella. The sequence goes on from JAISEJ010000032.1 coordinate 937, forward strand.
ATTCAAAAACGTGCCGATGCTGCGTTGGTAATTGATGTGGTCGGGAACAGAGCAAAAGCCGTCGTACTTCTCAATCCGGGAAATGAAATCTTTGGAATGGTCTTGCCGGAGGGTTTCGTAGTTCCATATCCTTCGTTCTTCTATAAAATCACCACTCATCAAGGGACGGCGGACAATCTTATAGAGGGTTGTACCAACACGGATGTACCAACCGGAATCCTTGTTTTCTTCTTTCATGGGATTAGCGGTTCTATCGGATTGATACTACGGTTCAAAATAAAGCTTAGAATTTCTTCCTTATTATAAAATACCAATTTATCACCGAAACGATATTCTTTGTAGTGTCCCATTCGGGCATACTTCCGAACGGTAGGCGCAGAGGCTCTCAAAAGTCTGGTCGCCTCTTTCATCTTGATTAAATTACTCATCGCCTTATCAACGGACGACAGATTTTCGGGAGAAACATTGTTCTCAACCGTTTCTTCTTTTTCCGGCTTTTGCCAGAATTTTGCAAATGTCCTCTTCATTTTCTTATAATTTTTAGAATTTGAGAGGACAAATATATATATGAAATTTTCTGAAAATAAGCAAGTTATCCGCATAGGACAATGCGGGACAAACACTCACAAGCCGGGACAAAAACTAATCTAAGCGTGTGTTATAATAAAGAGGAATTTAAGCCTTAGCGGATAGTTTCTCAATATCCTTTCGGATAATAGCGACGGCTTTTTCAAGACCGATTTCGTTATAAAAGTCAAGAATGGATTCCAAATGTTCGGAAAGGGTAAGATTGTCAATACGACTGCGATTTAGTTTTGGATTGGCGTGCAATTTGGCATCGGATGGGGCAATATCGTTGCCGATGAATGTATGCCATGCGGACAAGCGTTCTTCCGGCGTATAAACCTGCAAAAGTTCGGATTTCAGAAGATAACCGAAAATCCGGTCGCCTAATTGCTTCTTGCCCTGAATGGAATAACATTTCAAGATTTTCTCTTTGGTCTTTTCAAAGTAATAATCGTTGGTTTTATGTTTTGTATCAGAATGTTGTGTTATTCCATAAAGCAGGTTTTCTACTTCATTATCGGTAATTTCGTCTTTCAGAAAAAGTATTTCAATGTCTTTTCTTCGTAATTTGATGAATTTGGATATGCGTTCCTGTTCTGTTCCGTATTTTGAATTGACAAACGGCAGGTAACCCAATACTTTGAAAAACTTTGCTGTGTCGGCAGCAATTTCGATACATTCGTCCAAGAAACCGCCAGCATCCGAAACTTTCCCTTTGCCTTGCTGTATCTTAAAGCTGGCATAGTAGAATTTCAGAATGGAAACATCGGATGTCCCCAAAAAGTTTTCGTTGTATAGTTTGCGGTACTTATCCATGAAGTTTTTCTTTTCTGGGGACAAAGGTACGGAACTTTTCCATATTTTTGGATATTTGGCAATAGTTGACAGGATAGAAACGAAGACCTTATTTTGAATATTTGCAACACAAACGCAACACAACAAAATAAAAACGCTTGATAATCAATGAATTACCAAGCGTTTCTGCGGTATGGACGGGACTCGAACCCGCGACCCCCTGCGTGACAGGCAGGTATTCTAACCAGCTGAACTACCACACCATGTGTTCTTTTTATTGCTACTCCTCTGAAATGCGGTGCAAAGATAGCGTTTTATTTTTTAATTCCAAACTTTTTGATGAAAAAATGCAACATCCTAAGAATAGATTGATTTTCAGAGTTAAAAAACAATCTTTTTTGGGTGGTGTTATCCAAAGTATGTTGACTTAGACAAAACCGAAATTGATGTAAAAGAAAGCGAGATTGAAAGCATTCAAATGATTAAACAACTTTTTTGAAAAACAGCAGGTTTTACGAAATGCCCGTCGGATACGATGCCTCAGTCGACAATTATTCCTCTCTATTCCAACGGTATGTTTCTTCCCTGTAAGATGGTTTTCGCCCTTGAATGCGCTCACGAAGCTATCCCAATCATCGGTGGCAATACTTCCGCAGTTTACACCCAAATCAGACAATTTTTTCTTCAATTCTTTGGCTGTTTTCAAATTCCGTTTGCCCCAGACAAACGCTACGATTTCGCCGCTGTTCCTATGGCAGGCATAGATGAGCCAAACCTTGTTGCTCTTCTTCCCCACATAAGTCCAAAATTCATCTACTTCCAAACAATCATAATACGGCTGCCTGGGCCGGATCATATGCCGGGAGTGTACCAACACCGACAACACTTTTCTGATGCTGATGTTCTCAATCTCAGCGATATTCCTAATGCCTGTGCCGTGAACAGGCATCAATAATATCTTTTGTGTCAGGGATGAATGACAACCTTTGTATTTCAATGCATGGTCGCCAATAAACTGTCGCCCACATTTCCCGCATAAATAATTTTGCTTCCCATACGATTTCCAGCCATTCTTTTTTATTTTTGTGCTTTGGCAATCGGGACAATGGAGGGTGATTTTTATTTGCATTTACAAAAATACCAATTCATTCCCTGATTGCCTAATATTTATCAGGGCAACCGCACCAAAATGATCCATTGCGTAAAAAGAGTTATCTTTGTCGGCATGAAAACATCTAACTATTTTTCCGAAGTTAGCGATCCCCGTGTTACGGGTCGTTGTCTTCAT
>JAISEJ010000172.1 GCA_031264155.1 Tannerella sp.
GAAGCCTTTACCGCCGCACCCGATGCGGGGAAATGGATGAAAGGCCCCTTCGACATTAAAGCGCAGGGCGATGCGGTATACTGCGGCGGCATCAACCGCATGATTTATCATCGTTATGCTCATCAGCCCTGGACGAATCCTGTCCGCTATCCGGGCATGACGATGGGACAGTGGGGCACTCACTTCGAACGTACGCTCACGTGGTGGGAACAGGGCAAGGATTGGCTTCGCTATCAGGCGCGCTGCCAGTATATGCTTCAGGAAGGCCGTTTCGTGGCCGACGTTTTGTTCTACAGCGGGGAAGGCGCGCCCAACGAACTTCGGAACAGCCCTCTTCCGGACGGATATGATTATGACGGATGCGATACCCGCGCCTTGAAAATGTTGAAAGTAAAAGACGGACGCCTCGTACTGCCTTCGGGAATGAGCTATCGTATACTGGTATTGCCAAACGACCCAGTCATGTCGCCGGAAATATTGAAAAAAGTAGAGCAATTAGTCCGCAACGGAGCTGTAGTCGTCGGAAAAATGAAACCCCGGCATGCTCCGGGCTTGCGCAATTATCCCGCAAGCGATGGCGAGGTTCGGAAACTTGCAGATGAAATATGGACGAAAGTCATCTCCGACAAATCCCCCGGCGAAGTCCTGAAATCGTTGGATATAAAGCCCGATTTCAACGCTGACAAAGACACCCGGCTTAATTACATCCATCGTGAAATCAACGGGATGGAGTATTATTTTGTTGCCTGTCCCAATCAAAAGGGCGACGAAGTTGAATGTACATTTCGCGTAAGCGGTAAAACACCGGAGTTTTGGAATCCGGAAACAGGCGAAACGGCGATTGTTCCCGTTTACAGTGAAAAAGAGGGCTTGACAACCATACCGGTAAGATTCTCTCCCTCAGGCTCGGCGTTTATCGTTTTCCGCAAACCTGCTTCCGAAGAACATGCCGTATCCGTAAAATATACAGCCGTATCCGTAAAACCTGCCTATACGGGCAACCTGAAAATCGTCAAGGCGGAGTATGGTTATTTTGCCGACGAAGGTTTGAAAAACTGTTCCGACGTTACATTCATTGTGCGTAAAGCAATTACCGAGGGCAAACTGACCATAGCTGCGACAAACGACTATATGGACGGAGACCCTGCACCCGGAGTTATCAAGCAATTACAGATTGATTATCGTGTGAATGGCGCCAAAAAACAGGAGCAGGTTAATGAAAATCAAAGCATCACCCTTCCGGAAGGAGCGGTAGTCAGCAAAGCTTATTATGGCATTGTCAAGAACGTGCCGGAGGTGGAACCGGTACGCAAAACGATTGATGTTACCAACAAACTGAAAGAACACGTAAAGGACGGCGCTTTAACCGTAACGGTAAACAATGAACTTACAGACGGAAAAGACCCTGTTTACGCGTCGGCTAAAGAGATTCGCGTCGAATATACATACGACGGCGTACGTGGCATGGCTAGAGCCGGCGAAAACAGAATCCTGTCTCTACCTCCCGAACCTGAAGACGAAATACCCCTGCCCGCCTACGAATTACACGCAACCGGCGAGGGTAAACCCGAAATCCGGGCATGGCAAACAGGCTCTTTCGAAGTGGCGACGGCTTCGGGTAAAACACTGACAACCGATGTTGTCAACGTACCTGAAGCCACGGAAATCAGCGGTTCATGGCAATTGTCTTTCCCGCCCGACTGGGGAGCGCCCGAAAAAATTACACTCGACAAGCTCATCTCATGGACAGACCATGCGGATATGGGCGTAAAATATTTTTCAGGGACAGCAACCTACACGAAAACGTTCAAATGGGACACAAAACCCAATTCGGACACCCACCTGATTCTTGATTTGGGAAACCTGAAAAATTTCGCGGAAGTGGAACTGAACGGCAAATCGTTCCCCACGCTCTGGAAACCGCCTTATTATATAGAGATCACAGAGGCCATTCAAACAGGCGAAAATATTTTGCAGGTGAAAATCACGAACATGTGGCCCAATCGACTGATCGGAGACGAACAGTTGCCCGAAGATCGAACATGGGACGGGATGCATCTGAAAGAGATGCCCCAATGGGTGATCGACGGCAAGCCAAGTCCGACGGGACGATATACCTTCACCACCTGGCATCATTGGCGTAAAGACGACCGTTTATTGCCATCGGGTTTATTCGGACCGGTAAACATACGGCAGGTGAAACGGGTAACCTATTAGGAAAACAGGCAACAATGTGCGATGGCAAACCTGTTCTTTCCCGACAAGTCGCGTATGATTTCCGTATCGGTGAATCCTTCGCGGTGTAACATTTCGGTTAGCAGCGTGTCACATTCGGGGTTTATCTCAAAATAAATCACACCTCCAGGTGCAAGTTTGTTCCGGGCGAAAACGGCGATTGCTTTGTAAAACAGCAACGGGTTTTCGTCGGGGACAAACAATGCGCCGTGAGGCTCGTAGTCAAGTACGTTTGAATCCATCGCCCGCCGTTCGCTGTTTTTGACGTAGGGCGGGTTGCTGACGATTATATCGAAACTGCCGGCTACGAGCGAACCGGCATCCAGTATATCCGATTGCAGAAACCGGATATCGGCGTTGTTCAGCCGGGCATTCGTCCGGGCAGTTTGCAGGGCCGATTCGGAAATGTCCGTTGCCGTTATGTCGGCGTGAGGAATATGTCCGGCAAGTGCAATTGCGATGCATCCGCTTCCGGTTCCGATATCGAGTATTTTAATCCGGGAATCATCCGGACGGCGCTTCACGAACGGCGATTTTATAATTAAATCAACCAGCTCTTCCGTTTCAGGGCGCGGTATCAGGACGGAAGGGTTTACTTTCATCGGAAGGCTGTAAAATTCCGTTTCTCCTAAGATATATTGTATCGGTTCCAGGTTTTTCAGTCTTTCCGTGATTAAATAAATCCGTTCCTTTTCGTTTTCGGGGATTTGTTTATCTTTGCATAAAATTTGCTGATTACAGGATAGGCCGCATATCGTTAAGTAGATCAAGCGGATGAAACAGCGTATTTCTTCCGGCGGATAAGTATCTGCAAGCGTTTTTTTTATGTATGCTGTTGTATCTTCCATTTTCAGTATGTTTTTGGGATGGGGCAAATATAGCGTTTATTTTTTATTTTATGAATATTTCCGAGAGATACATGTCCAGATGTCTGGAACTGGCAAAGAACGGCAGGGGAAGCGTGGCTCCCAACCCTATGGTCGGTGCTGTTATTGTGCGGGATAACCTTATCATCGGCGAGGGATATCATTGTTGTTACGGAGAGGCACATGCCGAAGTGAATGCCATTGCATCCGTGCATGATGAAGCTTTGCTGCGTGACGCTACGATGTACGTAAGTCTTGAGCCATGTTCGCATTACGGGAAAACGCCGCCTTGCGCCGAACTTATCATACGAAAAGGCATACCGCGTGTGGTCGTTGCCTGTTTGGATCCTTTTCCCGAAATAGCCGGCAGAGGCATTCGAATGTTACGTGATGCCGGTGTTGAAGTTGTTACCGGCGTTATGGAACGTGAGGCTATCGCGTTGAATTGTTTTTTTATGACCCGGCATAAGAAACGCCGGCCTTATGTCATACTTAAATGGGCACAGAGCGAGGATGGCTTTTTAGACCGTAAAAGGGATGATCCGGCGGAAGCTCCGGTGTTATTGTCAACGCCTGTTATGCGCCTGATGGTACATAAACTGCGTTCGGAAGTGCAGGCTATAATGGTGGGGACGAATACTGCCGTGCTTGATAATCCTTCGCTGACGGTGCGCTACTGGGCGGGGAACTCACCCTTACGTGTTACGATAGACAATAACATGCGGATTCCGCCCGAGGCTCGTTTGTTTGACGGCAGTCATCCCACATTGGTTTACCGGAAACGGCAAAATGACTCCGTCGGTAACAATAGGGAAGATAATGATTCCGTAAGTTTGTCTTCGGGAGAAAATAGAGCATACGTAACAGTAGATGACTCCTCCGGCTTCACGGAAAAGATACTAACCGATTTATACGAACGGAATATCAGTTCTCTGTTGGTTGAGGGTGGTGCGCAGCTTCACCGTACTTTTCTTGAAAAAGGCGTCTGGGACGAACTGGTCATAGAAACGGCTCCGGTAAGGCTGGGCGGAGGTGTACCAGCCGTTGACTTCAAACGTTATCCGGGCGTGCAACTATTTGATGTGAAGACGATTCCTTTTTTTGACTCATACTGTGGCAGGTCGTCATTAATAGAGGTGTATATTCACAACTAAGTTCTTAAAAATAGGGCATCTTACACTAAAATATTATAAATAAATGCGGATATAGTAGACTAATAAAAAAATGTTGCTACTTTTGTCCTCTCGAAAAATGGAAAAATAGATGGGAAAATTTAAGTTTTGCGGATTGCTGATTGCAGGATTGGCGTGTTTGATGTTTTCTTGCCTTGGTGGTGACAGTACGACGATTGATGATTGGAATCTTAGCAATGCACAAATATCTTCGTTCTCGTTGTCGAATGATTCGATAGCGAGTTTGTCCGATGTGAAGTTTACGATAGACCAAGTGAATGGAAAGATATTTAACAGGGACTCTATGCCGTATGGGACGGTCATAAATGAGAAAGTTCTTTGTTCTATGACATTTGAGATTGGCGTGGCCGGTGTGCTTATGGTTAGCCGGTCGACAGGCGATTCCGTATATTGGACGGCCTCTACCGATTCCATAGACTTTTCGTCGTCCGTCGTGATTACGGCTTATTCTTACGACGGCGTTTCATCCAAAACATACGAAGCAAAAATTAATATTCATCAGGTTAATCCCGATTCGATGGTCTGGGAATTTCATTCCGTTTTGATTCCTGGAAAATCATTTGAAGATATGAAAGTTATACCCTGTAACAATGCTTACTATATGTATGTGTCGGAGAAAGGGGCGTTTTATTTGTATAAAACGGATGAGGCGGATTTAACGAACTGGACGGACGTTGCTTTGTCTGGTTTTCCCGACAAAGCCGTGTTATCCCGGATTACGGAATGTGAAAGTGTGCTGTATGTTTTTGATACGGATGGCCTGCTGTATCGCTCTATTGACGGACAAACGTGGTCACAGGTGGCAAATGCGCCTTCCGTAAAAACGTTGTTAGGCTATATTCCGGAAGGCCCTGCTGGAAGCAAACCTGTATTGTCTGTAGTTTTGAAGGTAGACGAAGCGTTGCGGTTTGCTGTGATGGATAAAGATATGGAATGGCGAACGGGAGGCGAAGTTCCCGCTTCATTTCCATTGTCCGGTTTCAGCGTCTTGAATTACGAGGTGGTGTATCATCCGTATTTGGCGGTATCTACCGGACGTGACGGCAATAATGGGTTATCAAACAGATTATGGTCGACGATGAATGGTTTATCATGGATTCCTCTGACAAATGAGCAAGCGGCATTTTCAAAGCGTGAAGGCGCCGTGCTGTTCTGTTATGATGACCTTTTTTATATTACAGGAGGAATCGACGAATCGGGAACGGCGTTGAGTGATCTCTATTATTCGAAAGACAAAGGAGTTACGTGGTGGCAGGATACGGTTCGTATAATGCCCGAAAATTATATAGCAAGAGGTTTTTCTTCGGTTTTAGTGGATAAAGATAATTTTGTACTGCTTTTCGGAGGGAAAGCGGGTAAAGATACGAATATTTTGAGCGAATTGTGGCGCGGACGGATTAATCGTTTTGGCTTCGGGAAAGAGTAGAAGTCTGTATAAAATATAATTTTATGCATATTTTTTCGTTAGAAGGAAAGGTCAAAGATGAATGTTGACGTTTTTTTTAAACTAAAGAAGAATGAATCCGACTTTTTTTCGACGAACAGGTTTTATTTTATTTCTGTGTCTGTCTTTTTTCAGATTAGGGGCGCAGGAATATCTGTACGAGATAGGAGGTATGTTTGGAGGAGCATTTTATATGGGTGACGCCAATAAAAATGCCGTATTCAGGAACATGAATCCTTCGGCAAGCGTTTTGTTCCGTTATAATGCCAATTTCCGTATCGCTTTTAAAGCAAATCTTGCTTGGGCGCGCCTCACCGGATCGACGGAAGGTCTTGAGAATGTTTTTCCCAATAATGCGCAGGCTGATTTCGATCGGAATGTTATTGATTTGGGGGGACAGGCGGAATTTAATTTCTTCCCGTATAGCGATAAATATCAGTATCTGTATACGAAACGTATTGCACCGTATATAATGGGAGGATTGGGACTGTCGGTCGCTCCCGGTGGCGGGGGAACTTTTTTCAGCCCTCATATTTCGGTCGGCACGGGCGTGAAATATAAATTGAAAAACCGCATCAATATTGGCGCGGAATGGTCTGTTCGTAAATTATTCGGGGATGGACTTGATGTAAACGGAGGAAATGACTTGTTGGACAATCCTTATGGGATGGGAAGCAGTCTCTGGAAAAATAAAGACTGGTATTCTATGTTGATGATTTCGGTATCGTATGACTTCGGTCTTCGCAACTGCAATTGTAACAAAAAAGATATGAACGGAATATATTAGGCGTTGATAAGATGTCATTGATAAAAGAAATAGATAAAGGTAAACTGCCGCAACATGTGGCTGTTATTATGGATGGAAACGGACGCTGGGCTAAAAGTCACGGACGGGATCGTAGCGAGGGACACCGCGAAGGTGTTGTCTCGGTTCGTAAGGTCGTGGAAGCCGCCGTTGCAATAGGGCTTAAATACCTGACCATATATACTTTTTCTACGGAGAATTGGCGTCGACCCGATGAAGAAGTTAAAGCGTTGATGTCTATTATGGTGGCTGCTATCCATCGTGAAACGCCGGATTTGATGAAAAATAATGTCCGCCTGATGGTTATCGGAGATATGGTGCGTTTGCCCGACGACGTTCGCGGTACATTGTCGGAATGTCTCGAAAAAACGTCGGTTAATACCGGAACGACGCTGGTGTTGGCGCTTAGCTATTCTTCCCGTTGGGAGATTGTTCGGGTGGCAAAATGTATAGCGGAAAATGTACGGGAAGGAAAGATTGATTCCGGAGAGGTGGATGAAATACTTTTTTCCTCATACCTTACGACACATGATATTCCAGATCCGGACTTGTTGATAAGGACCGGAGGCGAAAAGCGGATAAGCAATTTCCTGCTGTGGCAGTTGTCTTATGCGGAATTATATTTTACGGACATTTATTGGCCTGATTTCAGAGAGAATGAATTTTATGAATCCATATTGTCTTACCAGCAAAGAGAGAGGCGTTTCGGCAAGACAAGTGAGCAAATAACTAAATCCTGATGTATGGATAAAAAAATACTGTTGCTTTTTACATTTTTGAGCTTTTCTTTTTGGGGATTATCGCAAAGTTCCGACACCATATTACCGGTGACGGATAACCTTGCCGATACGACGATGTTGATTATTCAGGATACAATTTCGGAAGCTGATGCACCGGAAGTTTTGTATTCTTTTGTTCAAAAGAAATATAAAATCCAAAACATTAAGGTCTCCGGGGCGACCGATTACAATTACGAGGATTATGTCTTGATCGGATTTTCTGGCTTGAGGGTCGGCGATGAAGTAAGTGTTCCCGGTGAGGAAATTACGGATGCCGTAAATCGTTTTTGGCGTCAGGGACTGTTTTCCGACATAAAAATTCTTGCTTCGAAAATAGAGGATGATAAGGTATGGCTTGAAATACGCCTTAAACCGCGTCCCCGTATTTCGGAAATCAGTTATAACGGAGTTAAAAAAGGCGAACGTAATGAGCTTGAATCAAGGCTTAATCTGCGTAAAGGCCATCAAATTGCACCACACATTATTAATCGTGCAAAGATTCTCATAAAGAAATATTTTGATGACAAGGGATTTAAGAATGTCGATGTGGATATCGTGGAAAAACCTGTTTCCGGTAAAGATGGGGAGGTGATCGTTGATGTAAATATCGATAAAAACGAGAAAACTAAAATACAGAAGATTTATTTTAACGGGAACGAAATGCTTACCGACTTCCAGCTTCGTAAGGCGATGAAAAAGACGAATGAGCGTTTTGACCTGAAAGAACGTTTCCGGAACAGTTGGCTCGAATTGTTCAGTACGAAAAAATTTACATCCACAGAATACGATAATGATAAGAAAAATCTTATTGATAAATATAACGAATTCGGATATCGTGACGCCGTTATTACGGCCGATAGCGTTGTGCCGTACAATGAAAAACGCGTTAATATTTATCTTGCGATAGACGAAGGGCAGAAATACTATCTTAGAGATATTCGATTTGTAGGTAATACGAAATATCCTTCCGATTATCTCGAAAGGTTGCTAAATATGAAACCCGGCGATGTGTATAATCAGAAGAAACTCATGGATCGTATGTATACGGACGAAGATGCGATGATGAATGTATATTCGAATAACGGGTATATGTTTGCGCAGGCTGATCCGGTGGAGGTCGATGTCAATAATGATTCGATCGCTCTTGAAGTACGAATCATGGAAGGCCCGCAAGCTACGATCAACAAAGTGGTCATTAACGGAAATGACCGCCTGTATGAAGATATTGTCCGCCGGGAATTGCGTACAAAGCCCGGAGACCTGTTCAGCCGTGAGGCTTTGATGCGCTCTTTGCGCGAACTGGCGCAAATGGGACATTTTGATCCGGAAAATATGAAACCCGATTTCAGTACCAATCCCGATAACGGAACGGTCGACCTTATCTATAATCTCACATCCAAAGCGAACGATCAGGTTGAGTTTTCTCTTGGTTGGGGACAGACAGGACTTATCGGTAAGCTCGGATTGAAATTTACCAACTTCTCGGTGAAGAATTTGCTGAACACGGGAACCTATAAAGGTATTATACCACAGGGTGAAGGCCAGACACTCAATATCAGCGGGCAGACAAACGCTCAATATTATCAGGCATACAGCATTTCGTTCCTTGATCCCTGGTTTGGCGGCAAACGGCCGAACTCGCTATCGCTTAGCGCCTATTTCTCCCGGTATACGAGTATAAACGCCGGACATATTAACCGGCTGCAAAACGCCTACATGAGCAGTCTCTATAGTAGTCCTTATTATGGAATGGGCGGTTATAATAGCGGTTATGGCTATGATTATAGCGGTTTATATGAAAGCGCTTATGATAAGAGTAAGTATATGCAAATTCTCGGTTTTTCCGCCGGATACGGCAAACGCCTCAACTGGCCGGATGATTTTTTCCAGTTTATGGCGACTCTGAATTATCAGATGTATATGCTGCATAACTGGACGAGCGGTTATTATCAGTTAGGATTGTCGGAAGACGGCAAATACCATGACATTAACCTGGAACTTGTTCTGCAGCGTAACTCTATTGATAATCCGCTTTATACACGTTTAGGTTCGCAGTTCATGCTTTCGGGAACGACAACGCTGCCTTATTCGCTGTTTGACGGCAAGGATTATAAGAATATAACTTCCGATGCGGCAAAATATAAGCTGGTGGAATATTACAAAATAAGATTCAAAAGTAAAGTGTTTATACCGCTTTTGACTCCTCCTCAATATGGTGGCCCGATACGTACGCCGGTGCTTATGTCGCGTGTTGAAGTCGGTTGGATTGGTGATTACAACAAATATAAACAATCCCCGTTCGGTACTTATTATGTAGGAGGTGACGGCATGACGGGCGGCTACACTTATTACCAGGAAACGGTTGCATTGAGAGGGTATGATAACGGCGAAATAGCCGGAAATAATACAGCAATGCCTAATGCCCGTTCGTATTCGCGTTTGTCGCTCGAATTGCGCTATCCGCTTATCCTCGAACCTTCAAGTACGATATACGGACTTGTTTTTGCCGAAGCCGGAGATGCATGGCGCAGTATGTCTGATTTCAATCCGTTTAACCTTAAACGTTCGGCCGGTGCAGGAGTACGTATCTTTCTGCCTATGATCGGCCTTATGGGTATTGACTGGGCGTATGGCTTTGACAGAGCTTACGGCAGTTCAAATAGGGGAGGTGGAAACTTCCACTTTATATTGGGTCAGGAATTTTAATGCTTTAATTATTTAAGTTAATTTAACCGGTAAAAATGGAACTTTGCCGGATTAGTAAAGTCTAAGAAGAATCATTATAAATTATGTAAGTATGAAACGAGTATTTTTAATATTAAGTATGGTGTTGTTTTGCTCTCTGGCAACGACGACAATGGCGCAGAAATTTGCGTTTATAGATATGGAATATATATTAAAAAATATTCCGGCGTATGAAATGACGAACGAACAGCTCAGCCAGCTTTCCGAAAAATGGCAGGGTGAGGTTGAGGTATTGCAGCAGGAAGCGCAGAATATGTATAAGACATATCAGAGTGAACTTGTATTTCTTTCTGCCGAGATGCAATCTAAGCGAGAGGAAGAAATCATAAAGAAAGAACAGGAGGCTCAGGAATTGAAACGTAAATATTTCGGAGTGGAAGGCGAGTTGTACAAAAAACGAGAATCGTTGATGAAACCGATTCAGGATGAGATTTATGAAGCCGTTAAAGCAATATCGGAAGATAAAGGATATCAGGCCGTTGTTGATCGCGCATCGACAATGAGGAGCGTCATTTATGCTTCTCCAAAAATAGATATTAGCAATGAAGTTCTTGCAAAATTGGGATATTCAAAATAATTATTTTATCTTTGCGCACTTTGTTTTACGAACGAAATAATTAATAAATAGAGAAAAAATGAAAAATCTTATCTTAACAGTATTGTTGCTTCTTCCATTGGGATTGGCAGCTCAAGAAATGAAAATCGCCGTAGTTGATTATCAGGGGGTATTTAATCTTTTACCTGAATTGTCGGAAGTCGAAAAGGAAATGTCGACGTTTGCCAAACAATATCAGGATGCAATGAAGACTCTGGAAGATGAATTTAATCGTAAATATGCGGATCTGACTGCACAAAATGATTCACTGACCGAGAATATCAGAATGCTTCGTATGCAGGATATTGAGAATGTACGGACACGTATTGAAAACTTTGCACCGATGGCAAAGGAAGAAATTGACAAGAAACAGAATGAATTAATCACTCCGTTATACGAAAAAATACAAAAGGCAATTGCGGAAGTAGGGGAAGAGAACGGTTATGCTTATGTCCTGCATCCTCAAGCGATAATATATCAGGGAAGTAGTGCGATTGATGCGACGGACAAGGTAAAGGCCAAATTGGGATTGAAATAAATTGCATATAGTTTTCATTTCTTTTGAATTATAAATTGGATTATTGATGTTACTGATGGATGTCTGTACCTTTGGGGATAGGCATCCATTGTTTTTCAAAACTGTTTTTATGAGCGTGAAATCTCCTATAGGGATATTTGATTCGGGCTACGGAGGCCTGACAATTTTTGATCATATATGCCGGTTATTGCCGGAATATGATTATATATACCTTGGAGATAATGCCCGTACGCCTTATGGAACACGCTCTTTCGAAATTGTTTACAGGTTTACCCGCCAGGCTGTGATTCGATTGTTCCGCGAAGGATGCTCGTTGGTCATACTTGCCTGTAATACGGCTTCGGCAAAGGCTTTGCGCACGATACAGCAAACGGACCTTCCCATATCGGATGACCCTTCCCGCAGGGTTCTGGGCGTCATTCGTCCGACGGTGGAAGCGCTCGGTTCTTTGAGTAAGACGCGGCACATCGGCATCATGGGAACTTCCGGAACCGTTTCTTCGGGTTCGTATATGCTGGAGATTGCCAAACTTTATCCGGGTATGATGGTGACCGGCGAATCCTGCCCGATGTGGGTGCCGCTTGTGGAAAACCGGGAATACGACGGCGCCGGAGCGGATTATTTTGTCCGTAAGAATATAGAACGCATATTTGTCGCGGATCCGCAGATTGATACGCTGGTGCTTGGCTGTACGCATTATCCGCTGCTCGAAGCTAAAATACGCAGGTATTTGCCCGAAGGGGTTCATTTGTTTTTTCAGGGGCCTTGTGTAGCGGAAAGTTTGAAAGACTATCTCGTGCGTCATCCGGAAATGTCGAGCCGATTGTCGAAGACCGGAGAGCGCCAGTTCATGACAACCGAATCGGAAGAAAATTTTTCGAAAACAGCCTCGCTCTTCCTGAAGCGTTCTGTAAATGTGGAACGGGTTGTTTTGATTGACGATTGACTCGGCGCGATTCGATGATTTTGTAATATAATGCTTTTACGGTTCTAATGTAAATTATCAAATGAAAGGTCTTCGTGTAATTGTAAGTATTATCTGTATGTGCATGTTTTCTTCGTATAGCAATGCCCAGAATGAGAGAACGGTCGAATATGACTGGGATGCGAAGATGAAAGGTATGGGGTTTGTAGACGTTTGCTTTTGGGAGCCATCGATACAGTGTTATCTTGTGTATAAGACCAGAGATAATTTTACCGGAATGCCCCTATATAATTCGAAATTGACAAAAGCCTGGCTCCATCCGCGTGCAGCCGGCATGCTGATCCGTGCGTATGATTTATTACGAAACGAGCGTCCGGATTTGTCCCTTTTAATCTATGACGCAGCCCGTCCTGTGGAGGTGCAGCGGAAAATGAACGAATGGGCGAAGAAAACAAATAATGCATATTATGTGGCTGATCCAGCCAAAGGAGGAGGACTGCACAACTATGGCATGGCGGTCGATGTTACACTGGTAGACAAAAACGGCGAATGGCTGCCTATGGGGACGCCCTTCGATTACTTCGGCCCGGAAGCTCACACGGATAAAGAAGACGATCTGCTGAAACGCCGCCGTATAACGCCGTTGGAATATAAAAACCGTAAGTTCCTCCGGCGTATAATGGAAGAAGCCGGTTTCAGTTCCATTACAAGCGAATGGTGGCACTTCAACGCTTGCCCGCGCGAGGAGGCAAAAGAAAAGTATTGGCTGATAGAACGGTGAAGCCGGTACTTTAAGTATATTCCCGTCAGGGATTAATGACTGTGGATCTTTCTTTAAAAAATGTGTTGAAAGATGGGATATTGTGCACTTGGTTAAGTGCGGATTGGTAAAAGAGATTACAGATAAAAACACAGGAGAAATATGTCCATTGGGATTAGAATATAAAAATATTTCCGAATACTATATGAAAAGATGGAACAATGAGTGAGTTAATTGACAAAATAACAGAATCGGAAAATCTCCATTGGGCTTGGAAAAAAGTAAAAAACAGTTTTCAAGTAGGTGATATATGGTATGATGAAATTGAATTGGCGACTTTCGAGGCAAATTTATACGAAGAACTAAAAAAAATAAAAGATGAAGTACAAACCGGTGCATATACTCTAAAAACAATCAAGC
>JAISEJ010000185.1 GCA_031264155.1 Tannerella sp.
TTCTTCGAGCGAAGCGATCAGTGTGTCCATTGCATTGTAGTAGTTTTCGACGAATGACCGGCGCATCGCTTCCAGTTCGTATTTGTATACGTCGGTGCCGGTTTTACGGTTCCGGGTTACATCGAATACGATCTGCCGGGACATGGTGCAGTTGGCAAGTGCTATCCGGAGCGATTCCCTGTCTTCGGAACCGGCGGAGACAACCGAATCAAAAACATTACCCGTGATGATGTTCGTAATTTGCTTTTTTGCGGCGATGCCGGAGGCATTCAGTTCTTTGAATATGACATTCGCTTCCGCAGTCGGGATATAATCCCGGAAAGTGGCCATATCACCGTATAATTCTTCTAAAATGCTCATGACTGTTGATTTTGAAGTCTGTCTTTTACTGAAATTTCTTCCTGGCGCGACGGCATTTCCCGGTAAAACCCGATGCGGAATCCCTGTGCATAGAGTTTGGGAAAATTTACCTGGAGAGCCATATTGAACGGCTCGCTGCAGGTTTCATCATCGGAATTAAGAGACATCAGATAGATTACATAATTGTAAAAAATATCAGCCCCGGACTTGTTAAATACACCGTCTTTCGTTACGGAACTGATGGACGGATCAAGCCCGACGGCGGATAGCATCGCTTCGTCGGCGCGCTTGTCGTATTCTATTAGCGCGGAGATATACTCCTTGTACTTCAGGTCGACCGTTTCTATTTTCCAGCGTGCTTCTTCGCCGTTTTTTTGAGCTGACTCGTAACTCAATGTGGCATACGCCTTGCCCTGGCCGTCTTCACCGCTCAGATATTCGGATATTTTGCGAAGTTCGAGTCGCATATAGGTCAAAAGGGAGGATTCTTTATATTCCGTACCGATATCTATCCCGTTGTACTTTAGAAGCGTTTTATTTTCAGCCGCATGTTTTTTATTCTCCTGGCACAGCGCTTTTATTTGCTGACGCTTGGCATTGATCCAGGCATTGGGTATGATGATGTGAATTTTGGCGGCGAGCGAGTTTTTGAGAAATGAGTTGATATAGCCGGCTGTCTGGTTGGAGCCTTTGATATACGATTTCGTCCCGAAATGGGTTTCGTTAACGCCGTAATATTCGCCGACCGACTTTTCATGATGATGGCTGATGCCGGCATACTTAATTTTATCCAGATCGCTAAATGTGAAGCGCGGATAAAACTTATAGTTCGAAATGCCATATCCCCATTTTCCCACTGTCACGTATTTCAAATCGCCGTAATTTACAAGATCACTGGTGACATCTTTTCTTGCAGTAGCTAACCGGCAATGCTTATTTTCCAGCACTTCAAGCCCGGCCACCCGCGGAGGCTGTCCGATGAGACCGCCTGCAGCCATTCGCCACTTAACGAAGAAGTCACGGAAGTAGTAGAAATTCTTTATTACCGCTTTGGAAAAGGACTTGTAATCCATTTCCATTCCTCTCCCCGTCCAGTTCTCAAGCCAGGACATAATGTCCGGATCTTCCACCCATACCCGCTGATCTTTCCCGTCGACAGTCTGTTTCCTGTATACGGCAGGGCCATGGCCGTACAGCATGTTAACCTGTTTGCTGATTAAGCGGAGCAGCAACCGGTTATTGTTAAAGTCGGAGGTGACCTCCTCTACCTGCAGGTTATTGGCGCCACGTGCGGCGACATTGAATCCGCTAACGCTTAGCCAGGTCATTGCACCTGCCAAAGCCGTACTGTTAAACTCCGGATCAATATCGAAGTTAAAACCGTTGCGTGCGCCTCCGACCTGAAACGAAATTACGTTATTGTCATCCGCGTAACAGCCGAAGTTGCCCGTCATTTGCATATCATCATTCGTCATGCCATGTTATTTTATGAAGTTTGTATCCATCCTGCGGGAATCCCATATACCTTATGAGTATTTTATAGCACATCTTCGGCTCACCCTTCGCGTCGGTAAACAGGAAGAAATTGTCGCTGTCGATGCTGAACTGTTCCTGCGGCAGTTGTGAGCGGTACTTGCAGCCTTCCTTAATGACCAGCCTGTCCGAGGCCTGATTCTTTTGCCTTGAATAGGGAAAGAATCCGACCGTAAAGCAGCCGTCCGGGAGCTTCGATATCTCCTTTGCCCAGTTCATAGCCTCCGATATGTGCATAGTATCCATTGTATCCATATTGCAAAAATATTTTGCATAAAGGCAGCAGTAAAGGACATTTCATCCCCGGCGGCCCGGACGCGGAAGGGGGTGCGGGAGATACCCTGTCATATTTCCGTAATCAGGCCCGGAGGTGCACATCAGGGCGAGTTATCAGCGAGGCGTGGCGTCCCGAAACATTCAAAAAAAATTTTTTTCGATTTTTTTCGGTCATTTGTTTTATTATTAAGCATTTGATATTTTTTTTGATGTCAAAACAGGCAATTATGTACTGTTTTTCCGGAATTATGATGCTTTCAGACCAGCATATTATCCGGTAAATCGTCGGGAATGGAGTATAAATCACCCATTATTCTGTCGGAATAGCGTCCGAACAGCAGGTAAATAAGTGCGGACGGAAGCTGTGTTGTCAGGCCGCCTGATGTTTTAGGGGCACTTTTTTTTCGGAAGTCTTATCGAGTTCTATCCGGCCATCCGTTTTTTTCAATGGCGACAGGGGAATGGCGGAACACAGGTTCGGACATTCGTTTTCGTCTATTAAAACACGGGGGAATACATTGCTTCGTTCACCGAAAATCAGTAATAATAGCTTGTATTGCATCCAGTGGTATATGGTAGCCTGTCCTTCGTTCATCAGGTCAACCGTGAAGCCGTAGCTTTCGAGTTCGCGTTTGAGGATGCGGGCGTCGGTTGTTATTTTCTCCATGTATTCGCGCGTTTTGTTTCCGGCACGGTCGGGATAGAGTACGATGTTTTTGTTTCTTGCCTCCGGGCCGAAATACTCGAAGAAAGCATGTGCGAGTTCCGGCTGTTCGTGCGGAGCGTAACAGTGGAACTCTTTCAGTACGCGGCATACGCTGCCGAAGTCGCTTTCCTGGGCTACGACCATGGAGGAGAAACTTCCCGG
>JAISEJ010000045.1 GCA_031264155.1 Tannerella sp.
CCGAAAACCGTCAAAACCCTGACAAAGAAACTTTTCGGAAAACTTTTTGCCGACCGCGGATACATTTCACAACCGCTTTTCGAGATGCTTTTCAACGACGGAGTACATATCGTCACGGGAATCAAAAGCAATATGAAGAACCGCCTTATGCCCCTTTACGACAGGATTATGTTACGAAAAAGATCTATAATTGAGACTATTAACGACCAGCTCAAAAATATTTGCGATGTAGAACACGCCCGCCATCGCTCCATCCATAACTTTATTATGAACCTCATTGCGGTACTCGGTGCATACTCCTTATTCGACAAAAAGCCGGCAATAAAGGTTGAATGGCAACAACCCACCGCTCAACTCTCACTTTTCTACTGATTTACAGCAATATATAACCAATCGCAGACAGGCATTCTCTTGCCTGTCACCTGTCGGCATGTCATAAATTAATAACTCTGATTTCAAAAAAATATCCAAAACTCAGGTTAAATTATTAAAATTTCGGCTGCAAAGGTAGGTACAGTTCAAGTCCACACAAAAAATTTTTGACGAAACACCGCTTTGCTTTTGACGAAATACCGCTTTGCCTTTGAAGAAACGGACATTGCATTTACATCAGTCGTAACGGATAAATGATTACCTTTGCGGAAAAATATCAAATATGACAGACAGAATATTAAAACTTAAAAAATACCGGCAACCCGTCCTGCTGTTCTGGATTTTCCTGTTTGTAGCGCTGTTTCTGCAGTTTCTTCCGCAGACATCGGTGGCGGAGGCATTGCTCCTGCCGCTGCTTTTTCTTGCGCTGTCTTATCCTTTTACTTCATATTTGAGTGAAAACCTGCTGGGAAAGGCAATGAAGAAGAAGAAAGCGACAGCATTTGTGTTTCAATTCTTCCTGTTTTCCATTATGATTGGGCTTATCTTCTTTTTGTGTGCACGGCTGTTCATGCTTCTGGAGAATACGGGCAGTTTCCCGAAATCCCCGATGTTCGCTCCCGAAGAATATTTTTATTACAATATACTGGTCTTTATTACATCGGGAATATTCATTAATCTATGTTTTTGCGGGTTAAGTTTCTTCGATATAAACCTTAAAATACAAAAATCCCTTCTCGAAACTCAGTTGCAAACGCTTCTGGAGCAGATAACGCCGCACTTCATGTTCAATGTGCTGAATCATATCAACGTCCTGATGCAAAGTGACGTCGAGCTGGCTTCCTCGCTGCTGGTAAAGTATTCGGAAATACTGCGCTACCAGCTGTACAGCGGAAAAAGCGAGCTTATTCCGTTGGGGCGGGAAGTGCAGTTCCTGAAAGATTTTGTCGATATAGAGAAAATACGCTGGATGGACAAGCTGGACGTAAGCTGTTCCTGGACAGTTGAAGACGGTAAAAAAGAAATTCCGCCACTGCTTTTCATAACTTTTGTGGAAAATGCGTTCAAGCACGTCTCCCGCGATACGGAGGAAAAGGGTTATGTGAATATTGATTTCGAACAGACGGACAATACGGTACGGCTGGAAATCAGAAACTCAAAATCGGCGCTTCCGGCAAAAAAGAGGAACGCTTCGGGACTGGGACTGGAAAATGCCCGGAAACGGCTGGATATTTTATATCCCGAAAGTTATACCCTGTCTGTCGAGAAAACGGATACGGCATATTATTTAAAACTGATTATTAAAATGTAGACTATGACAAATATAAAACAGGTGGAAAACCGGACTTTGAAGTGTCTGGTTGTGGACGACGAAGCGGTGGCGGTGCAGGGGATTGTCGCCTTTATTGACCGGCTGGATTTTCTGGAAACGGCTGCGACCTGTCCGTCGGCTCTGAAAGCGGCGGAAGTACTGCGAAAGACCGAAATAGACCTGATGTTTCTTGACGTCAACATGCCGAATCTTACGGGGCTTGAATTTCTGGAATCGCTGGACAGTGCGCCCATGACCATTCTTGTAACCGCCTATTCGGAATATGCTCTGGAAGGGTATCGCTTGAATGTGGTCGATTATTTGCTGAAACCTGTTTCCTTCCAGCGTTTCTTTCAGGCGGCGACAAAGGCAAGGGAGATTTTTACTTCACGGGTATTGCTGCAGCAAAACAGGGAGGCGACGGCATCCGACATGTATGTCCGTCAGGGCGATTCGTTCAGGCGGATTGCGTGGGAAGATATTTTATACGTGGAGGGGATGCAGAACTATCTGAAACTGGTTTTCAGAGACGAAACCGTCATCATCCACCAAACCATGACTTCACTGGAAGAGATGCTTCCGCGGGATGCGTTTTTCCGGACACACCGTTCCTTCCTCATCAACATGTCCCATATTGATTCCATCGCAGGCGGGCGGATTATTGTCAATCACCGGGAAATACCGCTTTCAAAACCCCATCGCGAGGAGCTTCTGAAAACAGCGGTTTACAGGAAACTGATAAGCAAATAGGTTATTTTTTGTGGCTTTCTCTTTCATCTTACTGTCTTTTTTACGAATGACGCCGGAAGGCGTCCAATCTGGATAACTCCGTAGCGAAAGCGGCAAAAAGGTCGGGAATGACCAGCCTTTGTATCATGTCTGTCTGACAGATTACTTCTGCTAACCTCCTGTCGGCTTTTTTCAGGTATGCAACTTCTTTTTTCCCATATTGAAAATAAACAGTCATATCTTATCGAATGTATTTTAATTGATTATAAATTTTAAACCCAAACCCAACTGCGTGTTGAGATTTCCGACGGACGAGCCGCCGTGCAGCCGTTCCCGGACATTGACAAGCAACACAATCCGGTCGGACAGATACGTTTCCATTTCGAGCGTCAGAGCGCCGCCAAACAGAAAGCCGTCCGCGTTATTGACGGTCGCGCCGTCAGGTAATAGCTTTTCGTTCCAGTTAACGGTTTCGTATCCCGTCAGAGCGGAAGCTCCGAGCGACACGAAAAACATTTTGCGCCAGTCGGAAAACAGTTTCAGGTAGTAACCGGCTTCCACCGTAAACTGCGCCTGCGGAATACCCGTTTCCCTGTAAATGTGGCGTTTTTCGAGGTATTCCATGCCAATCAGCCAGCGGTCGGTACGTCTCGTGTAGGCGGACAGGGCGATACCCGCATAAAAGGCAAAATCCTCGCTTGCGGCATTGACATTCAGCCCGTTTACCGTACCGGCGGTAAACTGTATGCCGCGCTGTCCGGGAAGGTATCGCTGCGCGGACACGAAGTCCGGTACAGCGATACACACTGCAATGATTATGAACAAAATTGCCTTTTTCATTTTACTGTCACCGTTCAGTTGTCGATTACTTCGGCACGTATCAGGTCGGCGTTTTCGACCGTTAATGTCTGGTTACGTCCGCCGTCCTTTTCCATCAGTTCGATAATGAGTTGCTTGTCGTTCGGGATTGTGAATTTCGGCAGGGTAAATACCGTCCGTTCTTCCTTATTACCGCCAACGGTCGTTATCTGATTGTAGCTGCGAAGCGGGATAATCACCTGTTCCTGAATCGCCGTCCTTTTAGCTACTTTCTTATCCACTATTTTGAA
>JAISEJ010000049.1 GCA_031264155.1 Tannerella sp.
CAAGGATAACATCCGAGACTTGTTGGAACCTCTCAGAATGATGGATGGCGAAAGCAACAAAATGCAACTGCATATCGAATTTGAATTTGATTAACAATTATTAAGAGACACTAGTGAAAAAAGAATAAAATGAAATACATTCAAATCATCATGATCGCAACGCTTGGCGCGGCGATATGTTCCTGCAACAGGGACGAACTGTTCGAAAGGGAACAGTACAAAAATGTGTTTGCCCTGCTGAGCGAAGGCAGTTTTAATATCTTCGCCGAAGAACACGACCTTGGGAACGAAGAAACGGAGGGTTATGTGTCTGCGGTATGCGGCGGCTCGCTGCCAACTCATACGGAGATCAACATTGCCATGGTAGAGGACGAAGATATCCTCCTGCGTTACAACAGAAGCAATTTTGATGTGGATGAGGACAGGTACGCACAATTGCTGCCGCGCGACCGGTATGATATTGAAGATCTCAATATCACCGTTCCTGCCGGAGAAAGAAAGGGACTGATGAAAATACGGATACACCCCGACGGGCTTTCTCCAGATTCCGCCTATTTCATTCCCCTCAGAGCAGACCGGTTCAGTGCATACGAACTGAATCCCGACAAAAGCTACCTGCTATACCGGGTGCTGATAAAGAATTTCTATGCCGCACAGAAAACCGTCACACAGTATCAGTTGCGAGGTAAACGGGATGGAGTCAGTCTCATGCAAACCAAGGACGTCTATCCCGTTGGCGGCAATAAAATCAGAATTTCCGCGGGAGACCTTACCTGCGATGCCACAAAGTATGAAGAAATCAACCGGACGGCCATCGTTGTTGAGGTAAACGAGGAGGACGGCCATGTGACCATCACTCCATGGAAAGACATCGTGGTAACCCAAGTGCATGGAGACCCGGATTATCCCAATATTTTCAAGATTGAAAACGACGGATACAAAAGCTATAAGACATTCCTGCTTTGTTATGATTATGAGTACGAGGGAATCACCGTATCCATGCAGGAAGAACTGCGGCTTGAATATAACGAAAAAAAAGAACAGAATTAATTTAACAATAAAAACAATAAAAACAATAAAAACATAAAAACATGAAAAAGAGTAAAAAGAGTTATTATTCCGGCATTTTTTATATTGCCTTGATGATAGGCGTAATATGCGGATGCGCCGATTATCCGCCTTTTAATATCACCCATCCGCCTTTCGTTAACCAAACGTCCCTGAATATTTATGAAGGGGACGAAGTACAGCTTACCGCCAGCCCCGCCGGTGCAAATTTCAAATGGGCCAGCGATAACGAAGAAGTGGCGCAGGTAAGCCAAACAGGCTTGATAACAGCCGTCGGCAGCGGACTTGCCACAGTTACCGTGGCGTCGGACGATGACGAAACAAAAATCGACGTTGTGGTAAGAATCAGGATTCCCTTAACGGAGATTCGACCGGACAAAACGTCGCTGGAAATGGCGCTCGGGGGTGAAATAAAACTCGGGGCGGTACCCGTTCCCGAGGACGCCACCGGGTTATCATCATTCAAATGGGTAAGCCAAAACCCGGAAATTGCCACTGTCAGCCGCGGAGGAACGGTAAAAGCCGTCGGCACAGGCTCCACCTCTATTGTGGTCAGCCATGGGGATATACAGACAACCATTCCCGTAGTGGTTTACTATGCATTCATGTATGACCGGACAAACTGGGCTGTGCACAGTGTATCTTCCACCTACAGCGGTCAGCCGAAAGAAAGAATGTTGGATGGCGACTTCGGCACATGGTGGCATTCGGCTGTCGACCAAACCTTCCAGTATGCGATCATTGATCTGGGCGAACCGTTGCTCGACATGAGTTCGATAGATTTCTACATACGCAACGATAGTCCCTACAGAGATACCAAAACCGTGCTGTTCTATGTAGGTGATAATCCCGCCTCCAACGCCGGTCATCCGGACTCGGATCCGCTATGGAAAAAAATAGGACAGATACAATATGTCTCCCAATCGGACGAGCCTAAGCGCGTACTGGAAATTCCTTACGGAACGGATGTAAACGGACGTTACCTTAAGCTGTACTTTCCCGATTCCCAACGAAGAGGTATCGCAAATGTTGCGGAAATATATATTCACGGCATATTGAGGTAAACGATGCGAATTTTTAAATCGACGAAGTCAAATAAACAGGATATAGCAGTTTCTCCCGCAAGGACGGCATCATCATGTCGCCCCTTGCGGGGCTTGGGAGCGGCGGGAGGACCTGTCAGCGTCGAAATCGTTCAAACTTTATAATTTTTATCCCTAAATGAATCGACTCGTTATCACTTTCTTATTTTCGGTAGCAGTATTATCTCCGTTATCTGCTTCCGGATGGAATATACGTCGGCAAGGCAATACATTTATCATTCAGGCCGGAGATTTCATTCGTTCCATACAAATAGAGGGAACTCACATCCGCACGACCTCGTTAAAGGTTGCCTCCAACGAACTTTTGCCGGGAGCGTCGCCCGAAATGGCGTTTGTCATCAGCCGTGCGTTCCCCAACCGTCAGCCGCAGCGGATGGAAACGTTTGATGAAAGTCAGGCTGTTCAATCATCTGCCGCATTCAGGAATACGGATGCTTTGGAAATCACCGCTTCTTTGTTCACCTTTGTGGACAGCCTCCGGTGGGAGGATGCATTGGCATTAAAATCAGATGAATGGTCGTCATGTTTCAATGTGCTCACCCCCGTCATATCTGCTCCGGGAAAGGGTATTACCCGTTTAACGCTGCGAGTTCGCGGAGTTGATTCGGATATCATACCCGATGTATCGGTGGCATTGCATTACGAAATTTATGATGGATATCCCGCCATACGGCAATGGGTGGAAGTGGTCAATAATTCTTCAAGGTGGTATAAACTGGATCAACTGAGGCTTTCGTTATTGCCGGTGGGTCAAATTCTCACCGATATTATTCCCCTCACCCCTGATGATGAAGCTGTAGAGGCGAGCATCCGCAGTTTTTCCAGCCGGGATGGAAAATACGGTCTCATTCTTGGTTCGGAAGTACCGTCGGCCACCCGTTTGCTCGACGTTCGGTCAGGAGAAATGGGCTATGCGGACAGCTATTTTGAATGGATTTTGAAACCGGCAGGTCGTTTTGTTTCGGAAGCAGTGAGTTATTTCGCCTGGCATGGGACAGTAGAAACCACTCCGACGGCGGTTTCTACTCCTTTAGACAGATGTATCGAAAGCGCTTACCAACAGTATCTGGATAATTGCCTGGGAGTAATGGCAAATAATGCAGACCTTAGGGCGCCCCGCTATTGTACATGGTCTAATTACGGAGAATTTATCACGGAAGAGATTGCGCGACAAATTATACCCATCGCAGCGCGATGCGGCTTCAATACATTCCAGATAGATGATGGCTGGCAGTATGATGAATTGGGTACGGAACCCGACAGCAAAAAGTTCCCGACGTTTGACGCCTTATGCCGGCTGGTGGCTGAAGAAAACATGCACCTCGGTTTGTGGGTAAGCTGTTTCCGTTCAGCGGACTCCAAAGACTTGCGAGTGCTTCCGTATGCCATGTCATTGCCGCCGGTTAAACGCTTATCGGGTTACGGCATGGGATTTGCCGGCGACTGGCGATATTATTACGCACAGGATTTGGTTTATCTTAATGACCGGTATGGCGCCAAATATTTCAAACAGGATTTTACCAATATCCGTTTGGGGGATTTGGCAATAACTCATGAAAGCAATTCCCGTAAAGAATCATATCTGAGAGCTTTGCGCGGATTGCTGGAATCTCAGGCAATGATCCGGGAAATGTCTCCGGATATCACCACATTGATCAGCCATGAAATATATTGGGGCACCCCGGGAGTACCGTGTGACTTGGCAGTGATGAAGAACGTAGCTTTTTACCACATTCCGCCGAATGATTATTCAGGTCTGGGTAGCGGCGGTAAATACCGCAAACAATTAGTAGCCGAATATGCCTCCCAGTGTGATCCTCAACAGGTACGGAAAGAACTGCTGACAGGTTGCTGGAATGCCCGGCAACGATATTTTGCGCACAGGGGACTTCCATTATACATGTTGGAATATTACGGCGCGGCTACCGCTAATGTCGGCGCGGCATTAACCACAGACATACAGGATCGTCAGGTTTGCAGTTTTCTGATGGGAGCGCCGGTTGTTTACGCAGGAGACCTTTTATCGCTGACCGAAGAAAATATTCTCCATTACAAAAAGCGTTTCGATTTATTAAAACAGTTACACGAAAAATATAATATCTACCGTCATTTTCAATACAGCGGGGTGCCCCGCCCAACAGACGAAGAATGGCACTGGTGGGGTAAACTGAATGAAGACGGTTGCGGGGTTGTAATTGTTCTTCGCGGAAGCTCAGGCGATTCTACCCGACAAATTAATATTCCGTGGGTAAAAACAGACAAGAAGTACATATTAAAAAGTTTGTTCGCAGGGAAAGAATTAGGCGAATTTTCCGGAAAGCAACTGCATGACGGGAAACTGAAACTGCAATTACCGACGTGGGGACAGGAAATCATTGAAGTTAAAACCCAAAAGAATTAAAAATTGAAAGTGATGAACAACGAATGGAAACAGTGGGTGATCATCCCTTGACGGGGCGATGGACTCATTGAGCCATGTTGTTACATGGTCTCCCTGTACTCGAATTTTCATGGTGATCCCCTGTTTGATACGCCCAACGGGTGATGACCGTCATCAAAAGCGTGGGCAATCCTTCGCGGCTGTCCGAAAACGCCGAAAGCGCCTTGAACGCTACGCGGCAGTTTGTTCCCCGCAGCAAGGCGCTGCCTTCGGGATAGAAACCTGCGAATCGCCGATGCGCCGCAAGCAGGCATTCATAGCAATAGAAATCAATGCGGAAAATATCAACGAAATCTCCGTAGGAGATTCATGATATTAAGGGATGAAAAATAAATAACTTATAATAGTTTTATTAATTGTAATCAAATTTATAATTCCATTTTGGTAGAAAATCGTCAAAAATTACGGGCATTGTTTTCATAAATTCTTCACTTGCT
>JAISEJ010000165.1 GCA_031264155.1 Tannerella sp.
AGATATGCGCCTTATGTATCCTTCCTGCTGATTCCTTTCTTCGCCTTCCTGCTGAATCTTTTTTTCCGCAGAAGGGAATTGTTCTATGCCGACCATCTGGTTTTTGCGCTGCATTTTCACGCCTTTGTCTTTTTCCTGTTCACCCTGTATCTGATTATAACGGAGATTTTTCCTACGTATAATATTGGAATATATTTCTTTTTATACATCCCCCTGATCTATTTCGTCTGGGCGATTTGGGTGGTTTACCGTCCTAAAATAAAGACATTACTGTTTAAAATCGGGGCTATTTTCATCTTTTACGGGATTACAGTCATTGCAAGTATGATTGCTCTGATATTCATTCTGGCCGGACTGGGTGAAATGATTGATATTATGAAAGAAGCGGTGACATGAAAACATTTATACGCCTGTTATTTTTACTGACCCTTACGTTGCCGGCGGCAGCCGGGACACCCTCCGAAGCAACCGTCCGCGCCGTAATTGAGAAGCTTTCCGCGAAAAATCTTCCGGATAAAAGCGCTATGGAAAAAGGCGTCCGGCAGGTCGCCCGCTTATGGCAGGAAACGGACGGGAACGCGGAAACGTTCGAATCGTTCTGCCTGGAAAAGGACATGTCGCCCAGTGCAGCGATGAAAGGACAGAAAGCCCGCCTGCGTACACGCATACCTGCCGACGGAATGAATTATAAGGGATACAATATCGCCATCCATGAGTTTGGCCATAACGTGAAACAGACAATAATGATAGATATCACTACGAATCGGCCGATTCGTAGTGATATCTATCATTGCTTATCCAAAACTCAGGTTTTTAAGTCCTGCCTTTCAGGTAGCCGTTCACTTGCGTACAGTTCCCGCAGGTCACGATCTGCGGATTGTGAATCAAACCCGCAATGACAGTCACAAAGCAATGCACAAAACCAAGCCGCGCGCAGTATAGTCGGCGAAAATAGTTTATTAGCCGATGAAAATAGTTTGATGACCGGAAAAATAGTTTATTAGCTGACAAAAATAGTTTGATAACCGACAAAAACAATTTGATGGCCGACGAAATTACAAACAGTTATTCATAAGGATCGAACGTGCCGGGGCTATAGTCATCTTATCACAAAATGATTTGTTCCAGATTGGGGTTTGTGTAGTAATGTCCCCGTGTAATCCGCAGAAAGTAATAGTTTTCGGGGACGTTTATGTACGGCATATTCAATATCGGCACAATTTTATCATCGAAGAGATTGAAATAGGCTTCGATGCCTTCTGGGGTAGCGATGTCGATTGCATTGAGCCGGGCGGGAGTGATGGTAGCGTTGAAGGGCGTTTTCAAACTGTGCCGGATTCCTTGAAGCACCGTGCCGTTGATCTTGCCCGATCCGTCGGAGAAGCCGTTGGTATAGAGCCGGCGACGGCGCAGGTCGTAGAAGCGTTTGTTCTCGTAGCAAAACTCACCGATACAGGAGACTTGCAGCACAGCATTGTCCGCGACATTCAGTCTGAAATTCCCGTCCGCGTCGGTAATTGTGCCGTTGGCTACCGCGCCTTTTTCCACAATGTTTGCTCCGATCAAGGCCTCTCCGTAGGAATCTGTTACGGTTCCCGTTACGCGCTTTGTCTGCTGGAGAAGAGAGACGATAGCCTTATCTTCCTTTTTGGATAAAATGATATGATCGTTGACTATTGTATAGGCTACATCCTCATCTAATGCCTTGTCCAGCATTCCCAACACTGTTGTATCCTTCACTTTCACATTTAAGCGCTTGTTCACGTTTTTCTTGTTGTAGAAAAACAGGTACTCGGTCTGGCGTTCCATCTCGTAAGGCTTGATGCGCCGAAGAGTACTGCAAATACTTTCCGGCTTTTGCCTTTTTCCGGTCATTCCGTTCTTTGTTCATGTTTCATAGGCAGATCTGTTTTTATGGTGAATACTTGGGTTTCGTTATTTATTCTTTTCGCGACGGCGAATGGTCAGTTTGTTCAAATCCCTGTCATACGAATAGCTGAAGGGTATGTCACTTTTCACTATATCCATGATGTCGGTGATGCTTTCGTTCTGCCGGAACTTGCCGGTACAGCGGTAGTTCATGACCGACGAATCGCGGATGATAATCTGTGTACGATAGTAGTGTTCCAGCCGTCGGGCCATCTCTGCAAAGGTGATGTCATTGGTTTGCACCGTGAAGGGACGGCGGGCGTCGGGCGCCACCTCAAACAGCCCTTCGCCATCCAGCGTGACCCGGCGGGCATCCTTGCCGAAAATGGCCGGATAGACGAATCGTTTCTGCGCATTCAGCCATACCCGCGAGCCGTCGGCAAGCACGAGCTTGACCCGCTGGCCGGAGGGAACTTCAATGGTATGATAGACCAACTGGCGGTCATGGTGAGCAAGGCCATTGACGAACTGCCGGAAAGCTACCGCGAAGTCTTTGTTCGCAGTCGTTTCGGCATCTCTACCAACGTGCAAATCGCCGAAGAATTGGGAATCTCCGTCAAGACGGTGGAATACCGCATCACGCAAATCCTGAAAATACTTCGTATCAAGCTGAAAGACTACCTCTTCTGAAGGCGGATACAAAAAAATCAAATGAAATTCGGCTTATATAATAAATAATCGTTACTTTTGCAGTCAAACAAATGTTTAAAATATATGATCAAGGACGATAGCTACACGGAAGTACAGCGGAAAATAGTGGAAGCTGCCCGCAAATTATTTGTGAAGAAAGGATTTAAAGGTACGACGGTGCGTGATATTGCAACGCTGTCGGGGACGAATGTGGCGATGGTGAATTATTATTTTCGCTCGAAGGAAAAACTTTTTGACTACATTTTTGAAGAAGCTTTTTCGATCCTTATGAAAAGGATTTTTTCAATCATGGACGCCGATTTGTCGTTTTTCGATTTGATTCGCAAATGGGTGTCGTCATATTATGACACGTTGCTCAAGTATCCCGATTTGCCGATTTTCGTATTGACGGAACTTGCTCAAAATCCCGATAAACTCAGCGAAACCTTCAAATTGAAAAACCCGTATCAGCTTTATGCAAAGCTGGCGGTACGCATCAATGAAGAGGAAAAGAAAGGGACGATACGCACGTTTTCGCTGTCCAATTTCTTCCTGAATGTGATTTCGCTTTCCGTCTTTCCTTTTATCGCCAAACCCATGGTAATACAGTTCCTGAATCTGTCGGAAAAGGAATATCTGGAATTGCTTGATAACCACGGGCAGTTTGTGGCTGACTTCATTATCAAGGCAATCAGGACGAACGACGGCGAACAATCGCAGACGGGAATCGTCTGATTTTTTTGTACACGAATTAAACTGATGTTTAGAGTAGTTATTTAATGACATGAATACGAAAAATTATAAAATCGGCATCGACGCCGGCTCCACGACGATTAAGTTTGTTGTTTTAAATGAAAATGACGAATTTGCATACAAATCTTACCGCCGGCACAAGGCTGATATTAAACAGTCGTTTGAGGATGAACTGCGCAGAATCGGCCGGGCTTTCCCCGATGCGAATTTCAGTATCGCCGTGACGGGTTCGGCCGGGATGGGCATATCGGAGCGTACCGGAATCCCTTTCGTACAGGAGGTTGTGGCCTCGGTGGAACTGGTTCGCAAGCATTATCCGGCCGTGCGTACGTTGCTGGATTTGGGCGGCGAGGATGCAAAGATGGTATTTTTCTCCGAAAACGGCCATCCCGACATTCGGATGAACGGCAGTTGTGCGGGCGGAACGGGCGCTTTTATCGACCAGATGGCGTCGCTGCTGAATATTCCCGTCGAGCGGCTGGGCGAGGAAGCGGCGAGGCATGAGAAGATTTATCCTGTGGCTTCGCGATGCGGGGTTTTTGCCAAGACGGACATTCAGAATCTGATCAGCCGGAATGTTCCCGTTGCCGATATTGCCGCTTCGACGCTTCATGCGGTGGCGTTGCAAAGTATTACAAGCCTGGCGCATGGCTGCGACGTGACAGCGCCCGTTTTGTGCGTCGGCGGCCCCCTGACGTTCATCCCGGCGTTGCGGGAGGCCTTTTGCAAACTGCTGAACATGCAGCCCGGCGACTGGCTGCTGCCCGAGAACAGCGAATACTTCCCCGCCTGCGGCGCCGCACTGGGCTATACGAATGAGGCTCACTCTTCGCAAAACGACCTTCGCCCCTACCCTATTTCCTGCCTAATCGCGGAAACTTCCGGTCATGACCGGGAAACTTCGGAACATGTCGAGAAAAACGGATTTTCATATCTTGATTATTCCGCATCACTAAACAGTCTGATTGAAAAAAACAAAACCGTTGAGATTACGAATAATGAGCCTCGTCCCCTCGAGCGAATGAATGAGGGCTCGCTGCCTCCGCTGTTTAAAAACGCCAGGGAATATGCCGAATGGAAGAACGATCGCAACATCCGGCATCTCAAATTCAAGCCTTTGGAACGCGGCTCCGGGAATGCACTGGACGTGTTTCTGGGCATTGATTCGGGTTCGACCACTACGAAAATCGTCGTCACCGATGCGGAACGGAACGTAGTCTATCAATATTATGCCGGCAATGAAGGAAATTCGCTTCAAAAGGTAATGGAAGGACTGGCCGGCTTTTACGGGCAGGCGGCGGAGCGGGACGTCGAAGTCCGGGTTTTAGCATCTGCCGTTACGGGATATGGCGAGGATTTGATTCGCTCGGCGCTTAATGTAGACTACGGAATTGTGGAAACGATGGCGCATCTGTCCGGGGCACAGTTTGTTGACCCGCAGGCGTCGTTCGTACTGGACATCGGCGGTCAGGATATGAAATCGCTCTTCATCCGCGAAGGCGTCATTTCCAATATTGAACTGAACGAGGCCTGTTCATCGGGATGCGGTTCGTTCCTGCAAAACTTTGCTTCGACCATGCATTTGAATCTGAACGATTTTTCGCAAAAAGCCTGCCTGGCTCAGCGTCCGGCCGATTTAGGTTCCCGGTGTACGGTGTTTATGAACTCCAAAGTAAAGCAGTCACTTCGGGAAGGCGCCGGAATCGACGACATTGCCGGCGGACTGGCTTATTCGGTGGTGAAAAACTGCCTGTTCAAGGTGCTGAAAATATCCCGGCTCAACGAACTGGGCGAGCATATCGTCGTGCAGGGGGGCGCCTTCCGCAACGACGCCGTTTGCCGGGCGCTGGAACTGCTGTCCGGCAAACCGGTTGGCTCGACGGACTGTCCCGAACTGATGGGCGCCTTCGGTGCCGCCCTCTTCGCCATGCGTCAATATGAAAGGAATGGGGCGCAACATGCATCTGCCGCATTTACTTACGAAAAAGCAGTCGCCGCTGTCGATTCCGCCCGCAAATCGGAACTGCACTGCAAAGGCTGCACCAACGCCTGTTCCATCGTGAAATTCAGTTTCGACAACGGAAACGTTTGCTATGCCGGCAACAAATGCGAAAAAATCTTTTCCGGCTCCGCCCGGTCGAAAACAAAATGCTTTAATGCTTTTGACAGGAAAAACGAAATCCTGTTCGGCCAAAACGCTTCGCCCCGCAACGGCATTCGCATCGGCATTCCCCGCGTGCTCAACATGTATGAGAATTTCCCGTTCTGGCAGCGGCTGTTTGACGGTTGCGGGTTTGAAACGGTGCTGTCGCCCGAATCCGCGTTCCCGCTTTACCGGAAAGGAGTCGGCAGCGTGATGTCCGACAATATCTGTTTCCCGGCGAAACTGGTGCACGGACATGTCCTGTCGCTCGTCGAACAGCGGGTGGACCGTATATTTTACCCGCTTGTTCCCAAAGAGGAAAAGGAGTTTGAACATGCATCCAATTCCTATAACTGTCCGGTGGTGAGCGGCTACCCCGACGTCGTCCGCAGCGCGATTGACCCGGAAGGCCGCTTCGGTATCCCGCTGGATACGCCCGTGATTACGTTTCACGACGTCCGGGCGCTGCGGAACGCCTGCCGGCGCTATTTTTCCGGCCTGAATGTAGACGAAAAGACGTTCGAGGCTGCCTTCGATGCGGCCCTGCAAACGCGTGAGGAAACCAGGCGACGGCTGATTGATTTCCAGAAAGAAATACTGAACAGCGCGCTCAAAAGCGACCGGCTCACGTTCGTCGTTGCCGGCCGCCCCTATCACGCCGACCCGCTGATTCATCAGAAAACAGGACAGATTCTTTCCGGCATGGGTGTCGACGTCTTGACCGACGACGTTTTCCGCGAGGAGGCGGAAACGGGTTACGGCCGGCTCAATTTCGTTTCGCAGTGGTCGTATCCGAACCGGGTCGTTCAGGCGGCTTTGCAGGTGGCTCGGCTGCCCCGAAACATTCAGATGATTCAGCTTAATTCGTTCGGCTGCGGCCCCGATTCGTTTCTGACGGACGAGGCGACGGCTCTGCTGAAGGCGGCAGGCAAAAACCTGACCGTTATCCGCATAGATGAAATCGCAAGTCCGGGATCGGTACGCCTGCGTCTGCGCTCGCTGGTCGAATCGCTGCGTGCGGCGGAGGCAAAACACGCCTTGCACGTGCGGGAATATACCGGCTATTCCGCTACATTTGAGAAGCGAGACCGGCAGAAAACCATCCTTGTCCCGTGGTTTGCCGACTTTATTTCCCCGTTCGTGCCGGCCATCGGGAAGCTGGGCGGATACAGGGTTGTCAATCTTCCGCCGCCCGGCCGTCCGTCGGCTGAAACCGGACTGAAGTACGGGCACAACGAAGTCTGCTATCCGTCGACGCTGGTGCTGGGCGACGCCATCAATGCTCTGCAATCGGGAGCGTATGACCCGTCCGACGTGGCGGTTCTTATCACGCAGACCGGCGGACAGTGCCGCGCGACCAACTATATTTCACAAATCAAGCAGGGACTGATACGGGCCGGCTTCGGCGATACGCCCGTGATTGCGCTGGCCACGGGGCCGGTGTTCCAAAACAGCCAGAGCGGTTTCCGGCTTCCGCTGTTGAGGCTGGCCAATATTGTGTTGCATGCCGTTGCCTTCGGCGACGCGCTGTGGCAGATGTACACGGCCATCGCCGTCCGGGAACGGGAGAAGGGTGCGGCGAAACGGCTGTTCGATTCGTACATAAGCAACGGTGTGAAGGCGGCGGAAAGGAACCGTTCCGGCGATTTACTACAGTTGCTGAAGCGCGCCGTCGCGGATTTTAACCGGATTCCGGTCAGCGACGGCCATTTCACCAAAATCGGACTGATCGGCGAAATCTATGTCAAATATAATGCTTTCGCCCAGGCGCATATCGGCGAATGGCTGCGCGAGCGGAAAATGGAAGTGATGACGCCGCCGGTGCTGGATTTCCTGCTGCAATATTTCGTCAACAGCCGGGTGAACGGCGAGAACGGCCTGAAGCGAAACAGCTTGCTGATGCAACTTTTCAATCCTGTCTTGTGGAAGCTCATAAGCCGTCGCACAGGCCGCATGGATGCGATTATGAAGGATTTCCGCTTCTATCATCCTTCCGAATCCGTTTTCGCCAAAGCGGATTATGCGTCGGACATCCTGCACCTTTCCAACCAGTTCGGCGAGGGCTGGCTGCTGCCGGCGGAAATCGCCCAGTACGCGCGGCAGGGCGTCCGCCGGGTCGTCTGCATTCAGCCCTTCGGCTGCATTGCCAATCACGTCGTGGCCAAAGGGATTGAGAAGTGCCTGAAAAAGTTTTATCCCGACATCGACCTGCTGTATCTGGACATTGATTCGGGAATAGCGGAGGTGAACCTGCAAAATCGGCTGCATTTTATGGTGGGATGACAGGGCGGAGGGAGGTGGCCCGGCTACTAAGGATATCTTAGAGAACAGGGGAAAGAAAATATAAATGATGCATCTTGATTCAGGAAAAATCAATATCTTTGCACCAAACATCAAGAGTATTGCCGATGAAAGAAATAGTTGTTCTTGTGGAACAAAAACGAACAGATAAACGGTTAGCAGAAACTTTACCATTTCTCGTTAGTGTACAAACGAAACATAACCTTCACCGGATACACTTTTAGAAATAGCGAAAGTGCCGAATGTAGATATTAAAGAATTGCTTGTTTCTTAGAAGCTAAGTAAACGATTAAAAGTGATAAATAATTATGAGTATAGATAAATTGGAATTGCAAAGTCCCGACTTGGCAAACAAGAATTTCAAGAAGCTGGCAGCTTTATTTCCGAATTGCATAACAGAGAGCGCCGAAGGCAAAGCAATAGACTTCGACTTGCTGAAACAGGAGTTGAGCCATGCTGTAATTGAGGGCAACCGCGAACGTTACCGTTTGGAATGGCCCGGCAAACGCGAAGCGATTGTTACCGCCAACCTGCCAACCACGAACACGCTACGCCCGATACGGGAAGATTCGGTGGATTTCGACAATACGGAAAACTTATATATTGAAGGCGATAATCTTGAGGTACTGAAAATTTTGCAGGAAAGTTATTTCGGTAAAATCAAGATGATATACATTGATCCGCCTTACAATACGGGAAATGACTTTGTATATAAAGATAATTTTACCGGAGATAAAGATGAAGAACTGTTTGAAAGTGGGCAGATAGACGAATACAATCGCCGATTGATTGCTAATCCAGAAGCTTCGGGACGCTATCATTCGGATTGGTTGAGTATGATGTATCCGCGATTGAAATTGGCGAGAAATCTTTTGACTGATGATGGGGTGATTTTTATTTCGATAGATGATAATGAAGTGCATAACTTGAGGAAGGTTTGTGATGAGGTATTTGGAGAAAATAATTTTGTGGCACAAGTGATTGTACAAACAAATCCACGCGGAAGAACTTTTGATAGATTTATTGCTAAAACCCATGAATATGTCTTAGTTTATTCAAAAAACATTGATATTGATGGATTGTACGAAATCCCAAAAGACGAAGAAGCCATTGCAGGTTATTCCAAAGAAGATGAAGGAGGTAAGTACCGATTATTAGAGCTTCGAAATAGAAATCCAGTATTTAATCGTTCCAATCGTCCTTTAATGTATTATCCGTTTTACGTAGATCCCGAGAAATTGGATGTTTCGTTAACAATGACAGATCGCCATAAAATTGAAATATTTCCTCGGAATTCACAAGGAGAAGACGGTTGTTGGACATGGGGAGTAGAAAAGGCTAAAAATGAAATTTCTTTATTGGTTGCTAATTATGCCAATACAGGTAAATGGAGTGTTTTCAGAAAAGATTATCTGCAGGGTACGAGTCTTTATACAAAGAGTAAGGCTCTTTGGTTAGATAAAGGATTAAATCATGAGAATGGAAAAGAAATGAT
Organism: Tannerella sp.; assembly: GCA_031264155.1. GTDB lineage: Bacteria > Bacteroidota > Bacteroidia > Bacteroidales > Tannerellaceae > Tannerella. The sequence continues at coordinate 9,252 of JAISEJ010000165.1, forward strand.
GGGAGAGCTATTTGGCAAGACACCATTTGATTTTCCTAAGTCAGTAGATTATATAAAAAAATGCTTGTTAATAGGGAGTTCAACAAATAATAATGATGTAATTCTTGACTTCTTTTCTGGTTCCGCCACTACTGCCCATGCCATTATGCAATTAAATGTTGAAGATGGGGGTAATCGCAAATATATCATGGTGCAATTACCGGAGCAAATTGAGAACGGAGAATATAAAGATATCTGCGAAATAGGCAAAGAACGCATCCGTCGTGCAGCAAATAAAATAAAAGAAGAGAAGCGAGCCAAAGCAGAAAAAGACGGTATGTTTGCCGACTTTGAGGATACTCAGGATTACGGTTTCCGTGTGTATCGTCTCGATAGCAGCAATATGCAGGATGTTTATTATCGTCCGCAAGATTATAAACAAGAGACGCTTGATATGTTCGCCGACAATATCAAACCCGACCGTTCGCCGGATGATTTGCTGATACAGGTGATGCTCGACTGGGGGCTTCCGCTATCATACAAGATTGAACAAGCAATGATAAACGGCAAGCAGGTGTTCAAAGTAGCGCAGGATTCGCTCTATGCCTACTTCGACAAAGGTGTCGATGAAGACTTTGTAAAAGAAATAGCGAAAGAAAAGCCATTGCGCGTAGTATTTCGTGATAGCGGTTTTGCCGACGATACGGCAAAAATCAACGTGCAGCAATTGCTGAAACAGCTAAGCCCGGAGACGGAAATGAAGGTGATTTAACAAAATAAGGTTATGGATACAAATACATTATTTCGAAATGGTTCAGTTTGGTTACGTGCAGATTTTCATTTGCATACGAAAGCCGACAAAGAGTTTATATATAATGGAGAGGAAAATGACTTTGTAAATGCGTATGTCAACAAGCTTGTGGAGCAAAATATCCGGATTGGGGTAATAACCAATCACAATAAGTTTGATTCCGGCGAATACAAAGCTATTGCCAAAAAAGCCCGTAAGGAAGATGTTTATATTCTTCCGGGAGTAGAGCTATCCGTAAACGATGGCGCTAACGGCGTTCACACATTGGTTATTTTTGACCCAAATCATTGGCTGGTTGATGGTAATGATTATATCAATCAGCTTATAACAACCAATTTTATGGGGAAACATAACTATGAAAATGAAAATGGCCGTTCCAATTATAGCTTGAAGGAGACCTTAGCTCAGTTGGATAAGCTAAACAAAAACTTTTTTGTTGTAATGGCTCATGTTGAACAAAATAGCGGATTATTGAAGGAGTTTGACGGAGGGCGAATTATTGACTTAGGGAATGATCCGTTATTTCAAAAATCAGTGATAGGTTTTCAAAAAATAAGAACTGACAATTTAAAAAACAATCTGAATACATGGTTGGAAGACAAAGCTCCATGTTTTGTGGAAGGGAGTGATCCTAAATCCATTGATGATATAGGAAAAGGGGAATCTTGCTTTTTGAAAATCGGTGATTTTAATTTTGAAGCTGTAAAGTTTGCCTTAATTGATTCAATAGATCGATGTTCAAAAGAAAATAATCATAACCCAACGAATTCACACATAAAATCAATTGCTTTTCAAGGAGGATTATTAGACGGAAAACAAATCTCTTTTTCTCCTGAATTAAATAATTTGATAGGGATAAGAGGAAGCGGTAAGTCGTCTATTCTTGAAATAATGAGATATGCGCTGAATATTCCTTTCGGCTCACAAGCTGTTGATAAGAACTATAAGGATGATTTAATTAAGCATGTGCTGAAAAGTGGAGGAAAAGCCATTGTTGAAATAGTCAACAGGCAGGGCATCATTTATAAAGTAGAACGTATCTACGGACAAAAAGAAGATATATATAAAGATGATGTATTACAGCAAGGCATTACGTTAGATGCTATTCTTCAGCAACCTGTTTATTTTGGACAAAAAGACTTGTCGAGCAAAGATGCTGATTTTGAAAATGACTTGGTGAATAAACTTATTGGAAGCAAATTAAATGATGTAGAAACAAGAATCGAAAAACAAAAAACAGAAATTCAACGTACTATAAACGAACTTAAGAGTTTGGGGAATCTTTCTCAATTGAAGAAAGAGACTGAAACCGCAAAAGCTAATGCTGAACACAGACTCAACTTGTTTAAAGAAAAGGGAGTAACTGAAAAGTTACAATTGCAAACCTCATTTGAGTCTGACATTAATCGCCTGCAAAATTTCAAAGCCGGAATAGACAGTTATCTGAATGATTTACAGGAAATCATTCAAAATCATGAATACTCTTTTAATAAAAATCTTGAATCTAAAACGAATCCGGAAATCTTCGAAGAAGCTAAAGCTTTAACCGGCAAATTAAAAATAACATTAGGGCAGATAAAAACAACCTGTTCCGACATTCAAAAGATAGAGATAGAATTCACTGCTGTTATTGATAAGCTTAAAGCAAAAAAAGAGGAGTTAAAAGAAGAGTTTGCCCGAATTAAAAGAGAAATAAATATACCGGAACTTAATCCGGATGACTTTATTAAGATTAACAGGGAATTTGAAATTTCGAAGTTGAAGCTTATTGAGATTGAAAAATCAGAAGGCAAGAGAGTCGAATTAGAGCGATTGTTAAAAGAGGCTGTAAATACACTGGATAAATTGTGGCACGAAAAATTTACGCTGCTGAATGTCGAGGTAAATAAAATAAATGAAATCGGAGGAAAGCTGCTTATAGAAGTCAATTACAAGGGGCGAAAAGATAAATTTCTCTCCAAATTGCAGGATGTATTCAGAGGTTCACGTATAAGTGATGCAACTTATAAAGCAATCAGCAGTGATTATGCGGATTTTATTGATATGCGGAAAGATAATTTTTGCAAATTAACAGACAGGCTGACGGAAAATCAATTAGTCGAACTAAAAAGCAGATTCGATGCCAATCTGTATGATTTATTAACTTATGAAGTACCGAATCGGATAATTATAAATTTTGACGGGAAACCTTTGGAGAAGCACTCATTAGGACAACGCGCTTCCGCACTGATATTATTCCTTCTATCTCAAAAAGAGAACGACATATTAATTATCGACCAGCCGGAGGATGATTTGGATAACCAAACTATTTATGAGGATGTGATTCGTGAAATAAAACGACTGAAAGGACAAATGCAGTTTATTTTTGCAACTCATAATGCAAATATTCCGGTATTAGGCGACAGTGAAATGCTGGTAGCTTGCCAGTATGTTCCCGACAATGAAATAAAAATAGAAATCGGAAGCATCGACTGTCAAAACATTCAAGAAAAAATAATTCGAATTATGGAAGGCGGACAGGAAGCCTTTGATATAAGAAAAAACATTTATAAAATTTGGGAGGATGGTAAACGATGAATGCCTTAGAATTATTAGATATTATAAATTCCGGAGAAACTAGCAGAGTGCAGTTTAAACAGGAAATGGACGATGATAAATTTGCAGCAGAGATGATTGCCATGTCCAATTCTAAAGGAGGAATTATTCTTGTTGGGATCGAAGACAAAACAGGTAAAATCACAGGTTTGGCTTATGAACAATTGCAATCTTATAACAATCGTTTGGCAAATGTTGCCAACGATAAGGTGAAGCCGCAAATCTTTATTGAAACGGAGGTGGTCATCCTCAATACAGATGAGGGAAAGAAAAGGATATTGGCTGTTACTGTTTCTGAAGGGATCAGCAAACCGTATAAAGACAAAAACGGCGCTATATGGATTAAACAGGGTGCAGACAAGCGAAGAGTAACAGACAATGCCGAGATAATGCGACTTTTTCAGCAAAGCAGTAATTTACTTGTCGATGAAATGGATGTTTATGATACAGG
>JAISEJ010000010.1 GCA_031264155.1 Tannerella sp.
CGATGGTATAATAAAGTAGAAGAAGCCGGCTTCCACTCGTTTAACGTTATTGCCGCTACTTTTTACGAACATAGCGAAGAAATATTAAACTTTTATACGAACCGATCCTCTAATGCGTCGGCAGAATCGTTCAACTCAAAAATCAAATCGTTCAGGGCTGAACTCAGAGGAGTTCTTGATATACCTTTTTTTCTATTCCGGTTATCAAAGCTCTATGCCTAAACACAGGGGTTTGCAGGTGAGCCCAGCATACCGGCTTGATTTATACCGGTAAAGGTATTAAAATCAGCACATATCCTAATATTTTAATGGATATGTGCTGACTGTATTAGGTGACGATAAATCCTATGAGTACTTTTTCAGTGCACTCGTCGTCTACCCCGTCTTTTTCGTGACATCAACCAAATCAAAAAACGAGGCGATATCCACCGAAAGAATAAGTTTAAACAACTTTACATAAGGATTCTCTGCTTTCATAGAACACATAGATAAACTTTTCCTTTTTTTGACCTGTAGTACAAACACAGTGGTTTGCAGGTAAGCCGACAAAAGCCGACAGACTTTCATCTATCGGCTTTTTTAGTACTTCGAGGTGCCTGGCGGATTCGAACCGCCGTACATGGTTTTGCAGACCACTGACTAAGCCACTCATCCAAGGCACCCTGTCATTTTTCGAATGCAAAGGTATACATTTTTTTGTATAGGCCAAATGTTTTGGGTTTTCTTTTGCGTGTTTCGCTAAAAAATGCTTTCTTTGCTACCCGAAATAAAGAATATCATGATTTATAAGAAAACGGAAATAGCCGGAGTGTGGATTCTTGAGCCAAAAGTATTCGGCGACTCGCGAGGATATTTTATGGAGACATATAAAGAACCGGAGTTTGAGCAGTATATAGGCAGGATTCGTTTCATGCAGGATAATGAGTCTTGTTCTACGCAGGGCGTGTTGCGCGGGCTTCATTATCAACTGGAGCCTTACACCCAATCCAAACTCGTGCGTGTAATTTATGGAAAAGTTTTTGATATAGCGGTTGATGTCCGGAAAGGTTCGCCGACATTCGGCAAATATATTGCCGCGGAACTGTCTGGTGAAAACAGGCAGCAATTGTTTATACCCAAGGGATTTGCGCACGGTTTTCATGTAATGAGTGAAACGGCTGTATTTACATATAAAGTGGATAATCCATACGCACCTGCATACGAACGCGGGATACGTTTTAATGACCCGACGATTGACATTGATTGGCGTCTGCTTCCGGGAAGCATGGTTAATACTTCGGAGAAAGATAGGAATACTCCGCTGTTAAATGACGCGGAAAATAACTTTATATATAATGTATAGATGAAAACATATCTGATTACCGGTGGCGCTGGATTTATTGGTGCTAATTTTGTGAAATACATGTTGGAATCTTATTCCGATATAAAGATTATCGTGCTTGACGCTTTGACATACGCGGGAAATCTTGCCACAATAGAAAATGATATAGATAATGTGCGTTGCATATTTGTTAAGGGCGATATATGTGATCATGATTCGATAAAAGAATTGTTTGAGAAATATGATTTTAATTATGTTGTGAACTTTGCAGCCGAAAGCCATGTGGATCGCAGTATCGAAAATCCGCAGTTGTTCCTCATTACGAATATACTGGGCACACAGAATCTTCTTGATGCCGCCCGTGAAAAATGGGTTGCCGGCAAGGATGAAAAGGGTTATTCCATATGGTGGGAAGACGTCCGTTTTCATCAGGTATCAACCGACGAAGTCTACGGCAGCCTCGGCGAGACAGGATATTTTACGGAAACGACGTCTCTTGATCCGCATAGTCCTTACAGCGCATCGAAGACAAGTGCGGATTTGTTCGTAAAAGCGTATGGTGAAACGTATAAAATGCCGGTTACGATAACGCGATGTTCAAATAATTATGGACCTTATCATTTTCCTGAGAAACTTATTCCGTTGATAATAAAAAATATACTTGAAGGAAAACAGTTACCCGTGTATGGGGACGGTTCAAACGTTCGGGACTGGCTTTATGTGGTAGACCATTGCAAGGCGATTGATATGGTTATAAACAAAGGACGGGTAGGAGAAGTATACAATGTTGGCGGACATAATGAACGCCGGAATATACAGATTGTGAAAACGATTATAAAAACTATCCGTCGGATTATGACACAACAGCCCGAATATCGCCGATGCCTTAAAAAGCAGGTGACCAATGCGAACGGGCAATTGACGGTGGATTGGATTAACGACGATCTTATAACATTTGTGAAAGACCGTCCGGGTCATGACCGGCGATATGCTATTGACCCGACAAAGATAACGAATGAACTGGGCTGGAAGCCCGATACTGATTTTGAGACAGGTATCGTGAAAACCGTACAATGGTATCTGGATAATCAATCGTGGGTAGAACAGATTGTTGAGGGAGATTATATAGATTATTACGAACGAATGTATGCCGGTTGCGAACTAAAATAAGAATCTCGGATGAATCAGCAATACCCTTCCGTATTACTGGAAAATGCGGTTAATGAATTGGCTGCACTTCCGGGTGTGGGACGCAAAACGGCTTTGCGTTTGGCTCTCTATATTCTGCGTCGCGATCAGGGTTATGCCGAACGTTTGTCGTCATCATTGCTTACCCTTCGCCGTGACGTCAATTATTGTCGTGAATGTTACAATATATGTGATTCGGATTTATGTGGTATTTGTGCTAATCCCGGCCGTGACCATTCAACGGTTTGTGTTGTTGAGAATGTGAAAGAGGTCATGGCGATAGAAAATACGGCTCAGTTCCATGGCGTTTATCATGTTCTTGGAGGCATAATCTCTCCCATAGACGGTATTGGGCCGGCAGATCTGGAAATAAACAGTCTTGTTGAACGTGTAGCTTCGGGAAACGTGAAAGAAGTTATTTTAGCATTGCGAACGACCATGGAAGGCGATACGACAAATTTTTTCCTGTATCGCAAACTTGAACCGTACCATATTACCGTAAGCGTTATTGCACGTGGAATATCTATTGGCGACGAGATTGAGTATGCTGATGAAATAACCCTTGGGCGCTCTATTATAAACCGTGTCTGCTTCAACGATTCTATAAAGACCTGAGATTTTGTAAATATTATGTGGTTAGTTTGTTTCGTCCTCTTGTAAAATAATGCATATAAAGCTATGTTGTTAGAATGTAAAAACATAAAACTCAGAGCTCCGGAACCGGAAGATTTGGATGTTTTATACAAATGGGAAAATGATACGGCATTATGGTCATTAGGTTGTACACTTGCCCCTTATTCGCGTTATGATCTTAAACAATATATATCTTCATCGAAAGATCTGTATGAATCAAGGCAACTTCGTTTGATGATAGAGGTAGTGCCGGTAATGGAAGCTGTCGGAACGATTGATTTATACGATTTTGATCCATATCATCGCCGTGCCGCTGTCGGCATAATGATAGACCGTGATCATCAGAAAAAAGGCCTGGCAGGCAATGCCCTGTCTTTGTTGTGCAAGTATGCTTTTTCTTTTCTGAAACTGCATCAGTTATATGCTTATATACCGGTTGACAATGAGCCGAGTAGACGACTATTTTTCCGTTGTGGGTTTAAAAAAATCGGAATCTTATCCGGGTGGCAGCAAACGGACGAAGGGTATAAAGATGTGCTTTTAGTTAATTTGATATCCGGTCTGTCCGACCGGTAAAGTCAACGCTTTCATGGTGGGGATGCGCTTTCTGTTAATTTAATATCAGATCTTTAGGGTAATTGATCCATGTCAGATAAGAGCCTCCGACTGATTCTACGGAATGTTTCCAGAACGATTCACCTTCCGCAAGCAAGATGTTACGGTTTGAAGACCGGCTGACAAGCCAAGAGTTCTGCTTTATCTCACCATAAAGCTGCTTTTCGATCCAGCCGGAATATCCAAGGAAGAATTTTATCTTCTCGTTGACCGAATCACAGCTCAACAGATAATGCTTCAGCGCTTCAAAATCACCGTCAAAATAAAGATTGTCTCTAATCAAGACACTATCCGAAATGACATTTCCCAATGAATGTATGAAAAATAAGCGGTCATTTAATACCGGCCCGCCGAGATAAACCGGTATATGAGGGCTCACCTGCAAAACCCTGTGTTTAGGCATAGAGTTTTGATAAGCGGAAAAGAAAAAAAGGTATATCAAGAACTCCTCTGAGTTCAGCCCTGAACGATTTGATTTTTGAGTTG
>JAISEJ010000047.1 GCA_031264155.1 Tannerella sp.
TTGCCTGATAATAAGTTATATCATTACAATCATCAATCAAAGAATTTTGAGGTGTATATCGAATATGTCATTGAAGATAAAGAATTTCGTATAGACAGGCTGGCAACGGGAAAGGATAAATCATATTATCGCCGGATTCTTGAAAACAGCAACTATGCTTTCATAATGAACCAGCGGGAAAATGAATCGTATGTATTTACATTTATCTATCATGAAACGATTGTTTACTTTACGATGTATGACAAAAAAAATCATACAACAAAAACTTTTCCCAATAAATTTGAGAAAGAAACATTTTTGATGGAGCCGGATTTTATAGACGACCAATGCTTATATGTCATTGCAGACCCGATGTATATTGAGAAGCAGGTAAGTGATAAGTATTTAACGGAATCTTCCAGGGAAGCAATAAAAAACATCCATATTGAAGAAGACAACCAGTTTATAATCAAATATTACATAAAAAATAATCAGGAATGAATATGAGATTTTCAAAAGATGCAATTTAAATTAGCATGCCAAGAAAGGCAAAACACAGCCAATAACCGGGGAACTGGGAAATTTTTCGAAAATGGGTGGTGATGTAAAAAGTATGCTGCTGTAAATATTTGGAAATCAGGGAATGAATTGGTGTTTTTGTAAATGCAAATAACCCTCCACTGCTCCAATTGGCAAAGTGCAAATGTAAATGGTAAGAAATCGTACGGGGCGTAAAATTACTTATGCAAGAAATGTAGACGACAGTTTATTGGCGACCATGCCTTGCAATACAAAGGATGCCATTCTTCCCTGATACAAAATGTTAGTTCGTGGCACAGGCATCAGGGATATCGCTGAAATTGAGAACATCAACATCAAGAAAAGTGTTGTCGGTACCGGTGCACTCCCGGCATATGATCAAATCCAGGAAACAGTATTATGACTGTTTGGAAGTAGATGAGTTATGGACTTATGTGGGAAAGAAGAGCAACAAAGTATGGTTCGTCTATGCTTATCATAGGGATAGCGGCGAAATTGTAGGGTTTGTCTGGGAGAAATGGGACTTGCAAACCGCCAAAGAAACTGTCTGATTTTGGCGTAAGTTACGGGAATATTGCCACCGATGACTGGAATAGCTTCGTGACCGCATTCAAGGGCGAAAACCATCTTATTGGAAAGAAATATACTGTTGGTATAAGGGGTATAATTGTCGGATGAGCATCGTATCCGCAGGACATTCCGTAAAACCTGCTATTTTTCAAAAAAGTTGTTGAACCATTTGAAAGCTTTCAATCTCGCTTTCTTTTATATTAATTTCGGGATTTGTATAGGATAGCATACTTTGGAAAACACCACCAATTTTGAAGTTACAAATTATAAATTCATCAATATTATATAAGGGTAATACTGTCCAAAAAGTCATTTTGATCTCTAAAAACAGAAATAAATGGTCTCTACAGTTGACGCAACTTACAATTTATAACTTTTGCAAATTGTAATTGGACTTTTGACACAGCCTCGCCGAATCTGTCGACAAATTTATGCCACGCACAAGATAATATCAGGATTAAGCGAAGGTCTTTCAGATAGGATATTATAAGGTTTACGATAAAATTAATAAAACTCCCGTATCAAAATCATGCGAAAACGTGAATACGTATTGCAAAAACGTAGATACGTATCTGTCGTTTGCGAACTTATATTTTCATTTAAAATAGGCGATTCGGTAAAAAAAGTGAAGGCTTTTTATATTGTGCGCAATACACAAACCCGTATTGCGCACAATATAACTCTTCATTCGGAATTGTTTTTGGAAGGTTGAAACAAAATTTTTCGTACGTTTGCAGAATAAATCAAAGAAACAGATGCTTCCACAGGAGTTTATCAGGCGAACAAAAGAATTATTGCATGGCGAATACGACGCATTGGAAACTGCGTTGACGTCTCAACCTCCGGTGAGTTTCCGGGTGAATCCGCGCAAATTCCCGGTTCATTTATTGCAGGATTTGCAAAACCCTGTCGGTAATACTTCCGGGAGATATGAAAAAGTCCCATGGTGCGAAACGGGTTATTATCTTCAGGAACGGCCATCGTTCACATTTGATCCTCTGTTCCATACAGGCTCGTATTATGTTCAGGAAGCGTCGTCCATGTTCATCGAACAGGCCTTCTTGACGATAATTGCGGACGCGGTGGCATCTACCCGGAAGCCACTAATCGTTCTTGACTTGTGTGCCGCGCCCGGAGGCAAATCGACCCATCTGCTGACCCTTCTTCCCGAAGGGAGTCTGCTTGTCGGTAATGAAGTCATACGGAGTCGCAGTGTGATACTCGCCGAAAATATGGCGAAATGGGGGCGGGCCGACCATATTGTCACGAATAATGATCCTATAGATTTCGGGAAACTGAAGCCTGTTTTTGACATCATACTGGCAGACTTGCCCTGTTCCGGCGAGGGTATGTTTCGCAAAAACCCGACCGGTCGCAATGAATGGAGCATCGACAGTGTAAAACTCTGCGCTTTACGCCAGAAACGTATCATTCTTGATGTATGGGATGCACTCAGGCCCGGAGGCTGGCTGGTTTACAGCACGTGCACATTCAATACGGAAGAAAACGAAGACAATGTATATGAACTGGCCAGAAAGTTGCGGGCGGAAATCGTCCCGATCCCTGTGACGCGGGAATGGGACATCACGGGGTCGCTTCGCCACGACATCCCCGCATACAGGTTTTTTCCGCACCGCACACGCGGGGAAGGATTCTTCCTTGCTTTGATGCGTAAGAACAAAGGCGCGGAAGATGCGGGTATGACAAAAACAAAGTACAAAAACCGCAAACAATCGGCATCCGTGCCTGCGGAAATAAAACGCATGTTATTGGAACCGGACAGGTTTGCCTTCTTTATGGACGGTGGTGTTTATGCCCTGCCCGAAATTCATAAAAACGCCTGTTCCGTCTTTTCCGAAACGCTGGATATTATTTCCTCGGGCATACGTATGGGCGAATTCAGGAGCAAAGACTTTGTGCCGTCCGTATCGCTGGCATTAAGTTCGGAAATTAATCCCGGAGCGTTCCCTTCCATTGAATTATCTTATGGAAATGCCATCCGATACCTGCAGAAAGAAGTGATCCTGTTACCGGAAAACACCTCTAAAGGATATATCCTTGTGACGTATAAAAACATACCGCTTGGATTCGTGAAAAATATCGGAACCCGCGCAAACAACCTCTACCCCCAGGAATGGCGCATCAGGAAGAGGACTGTCTGATATATTCATAAATAGCCTGCTGTGCGCGTACCGGCGGACGGCTGTCATGCTTGAAGACATTCGTAAGGTTTTCGTCAAGCGTACAGGCTTTGACATTGTCCCGCAACTGTATTCTCAGGATGTCTGTTACCTCCCGTTTTATCTTCGGGCATAATATGGGAAAGGCCGCTTCGATCCGGCGGCTCAGGTTGCGGCGCATCCAGTCGGCCGAGGTAAGAAATAGGTCTTCGGCGCCGTCATTGTAGAAATACCAGATGCGCGCATGTTCAAGGAACCTGTCTACGATACGCGTGATATGGATATGCCGGCTATACGGCTGGCCGGGCATGAGGCAGCATATTCCCCGCACGATAAGGTCTGTTTCGACGCCGTTCTCCGAAGCATGGTATAAGGCGTCGATCATCTGTTTGTCGTGCAGGCCGTTCATCTTCAGTATGATATAACCCCGGCGTCCTGCTTTTACGTGTTCAATCTCGCGTTCTATCATGCGCCTGATTTCCGGCGTCATATTGAAGCGGGCGACAAGGAGATGCCTAAAGGTCGGGGTTCCCGCCTCCCGGCGCTCCAGCACCGAAAACAGGCTGTTCACATCCGCTATCAGACCTTTATGACAGGTCAGGAGCGCCATGTCGGAATAGATCCGTGCCGTTTTTTCGTTGAAGTTCCCGGTGCTGAGGTATGCGAAATCCGTCCGGTCGCCTTTGCGCAGTATGACAGCGACCTTTGCATGTACTTTCAGCCCCGGTATGCTGTAAATGATCTTTATTCCCGCCTGCTCCATGCGTTCGGCGGCGCTCATATTGTTCTCTTCGTCAAAACGGGCTTTCAACTCCACGAAAACCGTCACTTTCTTCCCGTTCTGAGCGGCGCTTATCAGTGAATTTATGACGGCGGAGTTTTCCGCTACACGATATTGCGTGATTTTTATTTTTTCCACATCTGGATCGAACGATGCTTCCATTAAAAAACGCAACAGGTAATCAAATGACTGGTAAGGAAAGTGAAGCGATATATCCCGCTGCATCACGGCCTGGAAAATGGATCCCGTTTCGTCGAGATAGGGCGCGCGCAACGGTGGCGACGCTTTTTGCTCCAGCGCTGCGCCGACGGGGTTGGGCAGTTTGACAAGATCCTGAAGATTCATATAGCGTCCGCCGATGATCAGGTCGTCCTCTTCTATGTCGAATGACTGGCAGATGTAGTCGAGCATATCCTTCGGCATCGCATGGTCGTACATAAAACGGCTCAATGCGCCGATCTTGCGTTTGCCGACTTTTGTCTTTATCTCGTTTACGATCGCCCTCGAACCACCTGTCTTCCGGTCGTCGATATAAATATCCGCATCACGCGAAATCTTTATGCTGTAACACCCTTCCACATCGTATCCCGGAAAAATCACAGGCAGGTTTGCCCGGATGACGTCATCAATAAACATATAGTAGAACATCCCTTTGTGCGAGGGCAGGGAGATGAAACGGGGCACTTTCGAGAACGGTATCTTGATAAGCACGTAATAAGGCTCGCAGGTAGTCTTGTTCTTCATGTTGACGGTAAGATATAACCTGCGGTCGCGTATGAAGGTCTTGGCGCCTTTCTGTATCGTCACGGGGGAAAGGAACGGAAAAACCTCTTCGTTGAAATAGTTCCGAACAAAATCACGGTGAAAATCTTCAGGCCGGCTGTCCTGATAGAGACAGATCTTTTGTCGTCGCAGTTCGGGAAGGATCCCTTCGCCGAATATGCGGTAAAAATCCTGTTGCTGGCGGTTTACTTCATGTGTGATACTGTCGAGGCTTTCTTCGGACGTCTCCGCACTCTCGTCGATATAGTTCTTCTTCATGATGTCCCCACGATGTTCCGATACGCGCACTTCATAAAACTCTTCCAGGTTGGAGGCGTAAATAGACAGAAAACGTATACGTTCATAGACGGGGAGATGCGGATCATCAGCCTCCATCAGTACTCTGTAGTTAAATGACAGCCAGCTAATGTCGCGTTTGAAATATTTATATTTATTATCTTCCATACGCGCAAACGTACAAAAATTTCCTTTCAGTCTTCTAAGAAAAACAAAATTTTGCTCGTCGCATAATAACATTCCGCGAAATTACACCGTACAAAGCATAATAACTAACTCATTTTACGCAAGTTCATAATTTTTAATAGTCTCAAGTTCATTCCATTCAACTTTTAAGGCATAAAAGTAGATATTAGAATTCAAAGCAAAATGATTCATCTTGTGAACAAACTTCAAGCGTTCCGGTTTAATAAGCCAACAAAGAGGCAAACAGGTGATTGGTTTGTGTGGTCACAGTTCTTGTGGGCGACTTTGCCAAAGAAGTGTTCTGCTTGAGTGACTTGTGATATTCTTTCACATTCCACTGTTTCCTGTAAAGTGCACGGGAGTCATCAGAGGGAAGTTGCAAATCGTTGCTTGGCAGATGCATCTCTCCCGTAGAACCATCCCTGTTTGCAAAGACGAATTTACATAAAACAACCTCTATTGCAAGGTCTCTTGTCCAAACTTTGACGGGATGTTCCGCCTGTAGCGGCAATTTGTCGAGGCTTCTCCGCTGATCC
>JAISEJ010000142.1 GCA_031264155.1 Tannerella sp.
GGTAACGATAGAAAAAACAGGGAATAAACTTTCCATTAGAATCCGAAATAGCTTCCAGTTTATATACTAAAAAATATCTTTCAGATCAATTTCCGTTCCATTAAAGATATATACCGGAATTCGTCCCGCTTCATATCTTGTGCCCCGGTCATATTTTCCATCCGGCTGTAAAAGGAAAACTTCCACCCCTTCCGACGGATAGACGATCCAGTATTCACGAACACCTGCCGTCTCGTACAGTTCAAATTTTTGGGTAGTATTATATTTGGCGATAGAGAAGGATTGTATTTCCGCTATCATGTCGGGAGCGCCGAGGCAGCCTCTTTCATCTAATTTTGAAAGGTCGCATATAATACAAATATCAGGTTGCACGACCGTATCAATCAAATGATCTTCTTTTTCACCGTTGCGGGGTAAGCGTACGTCAAATAGCGCCGAAAATATCTTACACTTGCCGTTATGTCTTTTAATAATCTGATGCAATCCGCTGTATAGATTTCCGCTTACTTCCTGGTACGCACTTTGGGCACAGGCGACATCATCCGAATAAATCCGTTTACCAGTTCGCGCCGCTTATCATCCCACCACGTCAAGTAATCTGCGTAAGGGTATCGCTTATTAAGATCCAGTAAAAGTTTCATAGTTACTAAAATTTAAAATCGCTGTTGCAAAGATAATAATTATATTTCAATTTTCTACTTGCTATCTGGGATATTTACTCTTCTGCAAAAAGCAAAGTTGGAACCAACAAATCAGGCTCCTCCGGTGATTAAGACTGTTTTCGACATTCAGATTAATTGTTATATACCAATTAATCTGAAACAGGTTTTCTCAGCACATAAAACACACTACTTGGAGCGATTCTTTGTAATTTGGATACAGCATGATAATGAGTATTGAAGGAAAGCAATCGAGATATATGTTTATCAAAATATAAGTACATCCAACTATCGGAATTGAGTTTTTTCCAATTCCTTTTCAAGAAAGAAGTAGCACAACTATAATAATGTTTTTGTACGATTTCCATATTTGCATCTTTGATGATTTTTGACAGATAATCTTTGGGTATTCCTCTTTCATTGGTAGTTAAACCCGGACGAGTCGTTCTCCAATCCCCCATGGAAATAGTAGGCTCTCGCAATAATAAATACCCCCCCCCCCCCCTATTTGGCTTATTATTAGGGCATAATATCCTGAATAACTCGTTTAAAACGAAAGAAACATTGGGTATATGATGTAAGGTATCAAAACAGGTGACCAAATCAAAAGTGTTGTCAGGATAATCTATTTTCCCATTCACATTGGGCTTTTTGTATACCGGAACTATCTTACCTATTTTTTTACTTACCGTCTGGGAAGAAGATTCGATTATTGTCAACTTTTTAACTCTATCTATAATTGGGAGAAATTCGTATCCCCATGAAGATCCAAAACCCAAAACGTTGTTAAATTTTAGTCTATTCAGATATCTGTACCCATATAACATGTTTAAATTATGATATCCATATGAATGATTATTTGTATTGGCATGTTTTCCATACAAATTAGCATAAGCTTCAGCTTCTTCGTTAAACCATTGGAATATTTGAGATTCTGAAAAATCATCTCCAAATAAAAATTTTTCGTTAAAATATTTTTCCATTTTTCATCAATAAATTTTCATACAATGCTATATATTTCCCTGCCACAATATCTTCCCTGTAGTTTCCTTCGACTTTTTTTCTGGCATTTTTTGAAACTTCCTCATAATCACTTTCTCTCAATAACCATTGGATGCCTGCCGCCAAATCGTCCGGATTTTTATATTCCGCTACGTAGCCGTTTTGTTTGTGGTCAATCATGTCAGGAATACCTCCGATATTAAATCCCACGCAAGGCGTCCCACATGCCATAGATTCCATAATGGTATTAGGGAGATTTTCTTCCAAAGAAGAAGTAACATAAATATCTACAGCGTTGTATAATGAGCTCATGTCTTGTTCGTTTTTTATGTAACCTGCATAATGTACAGGAAAGGGGAACAATGGCTCCATATTCTGCTTGGTTTGCCCAAAAATAACAAGTTCTACATCTGTTTCTCTTTGGATATGCTTCATTGCTTTAATTAAGTAATCAATTCCCTTTCGTTTGTCTGTAATATTTACCGCTCCAAAAAGTATCAGCTTTTTCCCTAATGGCAGGTTTAGCTTTTCCCTTTCCGCAAAAACATTTCCGGGATGAAAGACCGATATGTTTATCGGATTGGGAATAGTCAGGATCTGTTTGTTCTTTAATATAATGCTTGTTTTGGCTTTTTCCGACAACCATCGGCTGCATGTTACAAAAGTTATATCCGCTTTTTCTATTATCTTTTTTTTCTTTAAAAAGATGATTGAAGATAGATCATTTTTATTTGAAGAATGGAGAAAAAAACATGACCGGCAACACTCCTGATATTTTTTACATTCCCTTGCATGATGGCAAATCGCTGTACATGGCCACATATCATGCATTGTCCAGACAACAGGTTTTCCCAACCCTGATAATCTCTCAATGTCATTAAGTGATAGAAAACCCTGGTTAATCCAATGTAAATGAATAATGTCGGCGTCTCTTACCGAAGGATGCCGACTAACGTCTATTCCAGTATTTGCTATTGAAATTTTAAATATGTTTTCCCTGTTCAAACGGCTGCAAAGAAATATAATGAAATGTTCCCATATAAAGCGGAAAGTATTTGCTATTCTATTTATCTGGGAACTGTTGATTGAGATGACATTCGGGTTTTCTGAACCTTTATCTCGTACTAACATGGAAGCGTCAATCCCAGCCTTTTGCAATACTAGCATCAGGCGATTGGCTGCTACTGCAGCTCCACCGATGTTCTCGCTTGTATTTAAGATTAAGATTCTCATCTAATTGTTCAATTCGTCCAATAATGTATCTATTTCAAAAGATGTAATGCCGATATTACGGTCGGAATTATCTTTCAAATACCGGCCAATGGAGGAGAAGTATAAATAAAGCTGCCTCTCTGCCATATAAGCGGATGGGCGGTAAGTCTTGATATGCCTGACTAATGGGCGGGGAAAGATATGAAAGTCTTGATAATTTTCTGAAACCGCCAGGTATGTTTCCATCGGAGCGCGGAATGTTTTCTTTTTGACATCGCGGGCACACAGCACCATGTATAATTTATCTTCATATTCAAAAACATCACAATGCCAAGGTTCAATGCCAATCGTTTCTTTATTGAGGAATTGCCCTGTTGCTACTTGAGTAAATCCCGTATCTGACAGGCTTGTTCCTTCCCAAATATCTATTCCCGTACAAATCCCCCTTCTGTAAACACCGGCATTTCCGTTTAAACAATAAAAACGAATCTTTGTCTTGTATTTTAGAATGGAAGGGGACAACAATTCTTTGTCGGCATCGGATGTTGAGAACAGCGTGTACGGTATATTCCAGTCATGTCCGTTCGCAGATGTCTGTACTTTTATTTCTTTATGCAGATTTTGATTGTCATATTCCCGTGTTATGGAATAAAGTATATTGTTTTCCATATATAATTCAACATCCGAATTAAATTTACTTCCTCCCGGCCAGGAGAGGATGGGATTATTCTTAACAGGAGTAAATACGGTTGGCGTATTTATTCCATCATGACTATTTGCGTAGTAAATGCAGGGATTTTCAAATTCGATCCGCCCATTGGGATAAGGGGTTGTTGCAAGCCAATGTGTTGCCCCTTGCCATTTGTCTTTTACGTAAATAATGGAAGGGTGGGTCTGGCTTTGCCGCGGATAATCAACGGGAACCGGAATGGAGCACCATTTGTAATCCCTATTTCCGATAATTATTCGCTTTCCATATTTCCAATAAATCCATTTGTCAAGCAATAGCTGGAGTCGATTTTTAACTGAATATAGAATCTTCATCCTTTCTTTTTAATTGCCCGTACTCCGATTGTAATTTGATAGTCGCAGTCATGTTCATCCAATATTTTTGTATCAGGGAAATCGTCTATTGCCAAGCCTTTTAAAAAAGCGGTAGCGGCTAATGAATTTCCAAATGTAAAAACATCCACATTCCCTTTGCCGAATACAGATTCTATCAGCATGCGAATCGACAAATCGGTAAATCGCCAATAGTCTCCCCAACGATCCATATCATACCGGGAAATTTGGGAGATTCCCGAAACGGTACATAAAAAACAGCCTCCGGTTTTCAACAGTTTGAAACTTCCTTCAATCGCTTTGTGTACATCAAAAATAAAATTTAATGTCTGTGTACATATAAAGCAATCTATTTGCTCTTCCGGTAAAGTTTCGGGTTTGGTTAAATCTCCAACGATAGTAGCTTTTTTATTGGAATGATCATAATGCAATATTCCGTATGATTTAATGTTAGAGCCAAATGCTTTGCTGTATGTGTTTTCTGCTATTTCAAGTACATTCCCGCATATAAACCGCCGATTTTCATTCAGGAAAGATTCTATATAATGTCTGTCAATCGGTTCACCTCTGTCCATCCCGAATAAACGGCTCACCGGCTCTGTACGTCCAAGGTCGTCGAAAGCAACAGGTTTTCTAAAAAAGCTACTTACAATGCGTCTTAATTTTCCCATATATATTTTTTATTCAATACATAATTGAAAGCATCCATATAGCGTTGAGCAACAGTATCAAGGTTAATTTTTTCTTTGATTACCTGATATGATTCTGCTCCCATCCGCTTGCTTCGTTCTTTGTTTGATAAGATTTTATCTATTTTATCTGCTAAACTGTCGGCATCATCGGATTTAAAGAAATAGCCGTTAACACCATCTGTGATCAAATCTTTTTCGGTACCATCGCACACTGAACAAATGACAGGTAGCGAAAAGCACATGGCATCGTTGATAGATAATCCTCCCATTCCTGCTAATACATAAACGGATGATTCGTGCATATATCTGCCTAAAATATGGGAGTCATGTATTGCTCCTGTAAAAATAATCCGTTCAGTCAACCCGTTTTTTTGGGATTGATGGATTAAAACATCCTTCTCCGGGCCATCCCCAATGATTACTAATTCACTGCTAGGATATTTTCCCGCTATTTTACAGAATGCCTCTATTAATAAGTCAACCCGTTTCCATTTCACCAAACGCCCTATGTGTAGGATCCTCGGACATGCAGGTAAAAAGGGAGGCAGATCCATAATTCGTTTGCGTTCCGACAGTAATGAATCTGTATCTGATGTATTATATGAAACGATTATATCATCAGGACTTATGCCGTAACTTGGAAGAATATGAAAGGCATGTGAAGCATAATTTAACGAAGCATCCGCTTGAGAATACAAAAAACGCCTGATATACATAATAAATAGTGCACGTAATTTGAATAAAATACGGTTGCTTTGCAATTCCATATTTTCATTAAAAACCGGATTGAGTTTGAAATAGCTTAACTGCCTGAATGGAGGAGTTTGGAATGGAATTTCATTAATAATCATTCGTATTTTATTTTTTTGCATTAGCTTAAGTATTGATTTGTCGAAAAACAGATGCAAAAAATAGGGCCAAACAATTACTACAATATCGGGATTTTCTTGTATAATTATCGTTTTCAGGTCTGTTAAAGCCGGTTTGCCATAGTACATTCGTTTTGAACGACTGTAACGTATGCGGTATGAGTGTTTCTCCTTATCAGAAAGTTTCACCCCTTTGCCGACAACTTTATCATTGTTTCCGGGGATTAACATTACTAAATCGCAACCAAAAGCCATTAATTTTTCGAGTAATGGATGTGTGTAAGAGGTTATTGCGACATTGGCAAATAATACTTTCATTTCACATTTTCGTAAAATGTTGAAACAATCCTCCGGCAGGCCTGCCCGTCACCATAAGGATTGACGGCTTTACTCATTGCTTCGTAATGTGTTGTGTCATCCAATAAAGCGGAAACCTCAGTAACAATTTTATTGTAGTTTGTGCCAACTAATTTGACCGTTCCTGCTGCCAGTGCTTCAGGACGTTCCGTTGTGTCGCGCATGACGAGTACCGGTTTGCCTAAACCCGGCGCTTCTTCCTGTATTCCTCCGCTATCCGTCAGGACAATATGGCTTTTTTTCATTAGGTAAACGAAGGTAAAATATTCCAGCGGTTCTATGAAAAACATGTTGGGTTGATATTGTTTGCCGAAAATCTCCCGTATGGGTTGCCTTACATTCGGATTTAGATGCATGGGATATACAAAATCCACATCAGGGTATTTGCTGCTCAAATCCCTTATCGCTGTACATATATTGATAAAACCTTCGCCAAAATTTTCCCTCCGATGCCCTGTGATTAGAACCAGCCGTTTACTTGTATTCAATCGCAGAACATCGTAACCGGAAGTCTTTAATCCGGAAGCTAAACCGGCGTTTAACGAGTTATTGGACTGGATTTTGTCCACCACCATATAAAGGGCGTCGATAACGGTATTACCTGTAACGGTAATATGCGAATCATCAATGCCTTCGTTCAATAAATTCTGACGACTCAACGGGGTCGGGGCAAAATGCCATGTTGCGATGCGTCCCGTAATTTGACGGTTCATTTCTTCGGGCCATGGGCTGTATTTATTGTTTGTCCGTAAGCCTGCTTCCACATGTCCGACGGAAATCTGTTTGTAGAATGCAGCTAATGCCGTGGCTGTCGACGTAGTCGTGTCGCCGTGGACAAGTACGGCGTCCGGCGTAACTTGCGAAAATATATTCTTCATGCCGAGAAGTATTGCCGACGTAATATCGTACAAATCCTGTCCCTGCTTCATGATATTGAGGTCGTAATCAGGTACGATTTCAAACAAATTCAACACCTGGTCGAGCATTTCGCGATGCTGTCCTGTAACACAGACAATAGTTTCGAATTTATCAGGATGTTTCTGAAATTCCTTAATCAAAGGCGCTATTTTGATAGCTTCGGGTCGCGTGCCGAAGACCAGCATGATTTTTTTCAATTTATTTATCTCTTAAAAATTCCACAAAAATCAAGAATCACCTTTTCCGGATGCCATTCAAGCGCTTTAAACTCTTTATGCGCTACTAAAAAGGCAACAATATCGGCGCATTCGTATGCTTCACGGTAATCGGTCAGTTTATATACCGGATGTTCTTTGATATTCGGCTCAACAATCAATATCTTTTCCGGTTCCGACTGCATCACTTTTTGGGCAATATATTTCGCCGGACTTTCGCGTAAATCGTCGATGTTGGGCTTAAATGCAAGTCCCATTATAGCTATTACCGGTTTAAGCGCATGTTTCATCTCATATTCGAGCATGGCGCTTTTGATTTTTTCGGCACACCAAAACGATTTGTAATTGTTGAGTTCCCGTGATTTAGCGATTAACTGCGATTCAACCGGAAAATCGGATGTAAGAAAATACGGGTCAACGGCAATGCAATGTCCGCCTACGCCGCATCCGGGCTGCAAAATATTGACGCGGGGATGTTTATTTGCCAGCTCAATCAGCTCCCACACATTGATACCCGCTTTGTCACATATCAGCGAAAGTTCGTTGGCAAACGCAATCTGTACGTCGCGCGATGAATTTTCGGTCAATTTACACATCTCTGCCGTGCGGGCATTGGTTTTATGGAGTTGTCCCTTTACGAACAAGGCGTAAAACTCCATTGCTTTTTCAGTTGAGACCTCGTTAATACCTCCGATAACACGATCGTTGTGTTCCAGTTCGTACAGCAAATTACCGGGCAGAACCCTTTCGGGACAATAGGCAATATATATTTTATCCTTCAATTCGGGACGTTCCGAATAAATCAACTGCTGCATCTTCTCTGTTGTGCCGATCGGCGAAGTGGACTCAATAATAAACAGGTTTCCCTCTTTCAAAAAGGGTAAAACCGAACGGGTTGCCGCTTCAACATACGTTATGTCCGGTTCATGATTGCCTTTGAATGGCGTCGGCACAACGATTAAAAACACATCGCCGGCTTCGGGTTTGGTAGAAACTCTAAGATTGCCGTTTTGAACAACTTCTCGAACAAGCGTTTCCAGTCCGGGCTCTACGATATGGATATGCCCTCTGTTAAGAGTATCCACTACCCGTTCGTTAATATCAACGCCCAGCGTTTTCAGACCTTTCCCCGCAACCATAGTCGCTGTAGGCAGTCCGATGTAGCCGAGACCTATACAAACTGTTTTTTGCATATTTATACTTTGGGCGTCGCTTCTTTTTCTTTTTCGCCACGTCCCTTACGCTGTGCCACGATAAGTTTATGACGCTCAATCAAGGCATTATGTGCTTTTACGTAAGACGCAAATCCTTCGTCTCCATTCAGCAGTATTTGCGCGTTAATCCGCTCTACAATTCCCTTGTACGCAGCATCGGCTACAGCGCGGGCAGCCTTGACGTCGCCCGAATGTTTTTCGCTCTTTTCGATATACCGGTCAAATTGCAAGTCAATATAGGCTTGATTGGCGTCTTTAAGTTTTTGCAATCTGCCGCTTGCCTCAATTTGTTCGAGGTCTGTCGCAAGGGGTTCGAGGTTACGTGACAGGCTGGACAAGGTAGTCGATTCCTTTGCCAATCCCTGCAAAAGCGGATTACCGAGTTCGCGTTCTTCTTTACGGATGACAGCCATAATACGTTCAGCGGCTTCGGCTTTTTTCACGTCATCATCGTTAAGATACACTTTTACATAAGATTTTAAGGCAGAATACGCGCGGTCGCGACGGGCGTCCAGCCGGGTCGATTCGGATGAAAGTTCGCTGGACGAGAAAACATCAATTGAGAGTTTCAATTCTCCACAGGCTGTCCGGTAGGTATCGATCTGTTCTTTCACTCCAAGTTTTATGGGATCTGCACTGTTCAACTGTTCGAGAGACTCATGATGGAAATTTACATTTTCCCCGTTATGCAACTGTGCCAAATAAAAATTATTAATTTTTTCCATGAATTATACTGTTATTAAATTATAAATCAACCTCAAATTCTGTGTTTTACCAATAATATTCCATTTACATAACCATCTTTCAAGCCTTCTTGGAACATTAACTGACATTTTGTCATAAAATGCATCCTTTTCAGGGGCATCAACTAACTAATGGTGCAAAATGCGGTGCAAATATATGCATTAATTTTTTGATGACACAAAAATGTCGGCATTTTATGCTACAAGTGAATTAATGTCAGGTTTTGTGCGAGGTCTGTGTCTATCAATAAATTGATTAATTAACTAATGTTTTCATTATAGATTTTTTATTCTTGCGCAGAAACCACCAATATACTAATTTGATATATTTTTCTATTTTCGTATACGGCATATACCAAAGTAGAAAACATCCCGCACAAACAGTAGTATTTTTATTCTTCAATATTTCAGGTATAATCCTAAAATTCATATTTCTTAATAAATATTTTGTATCAATAATTGAAACTATTTCTAATATGGAAGTTTTTAATGCAGATAAACCCAGATTAGTACAATTCTCGAATTTATCTTTTAACAGACCATCTATTCCATAATCCCAATCTTTTTTCGATTGGTCAACGTGAGTGACTAATATCGGATAATCTGTAAGATGTAAAGTTTCTCCGCTTAAACAATTCAATAATACAAAAAAAACTTGAGGATACAAATTGTTCATATTATGCTGTGTATATTTTTCTACTACACCTTTTTTTTTAAATACTAATCCAGACATTTGACCAGCTCGGTTAATGTTTGCAAAACAATTTACGAATCCTTTTTTGTAATATTTTGTTTTGTGATTTAAATCTCGACCTCTATCTTTAATATATTTTTTGTTGGGGTAAATAGCCTGAACCGAAGGTATAATACACGTTAGTTTTTTATTGTTTCTTATTTCGCTTAACACCCGTATTAAATAATCAGCATTAATGTAATCATCATCACCAAGTAACATACAATATCCTGTGGCAACTTTATTCAAGACAAAAATCATGTTATTTAGAACTCCAATATTTGTACTTTGACGGAATAATTCTATCTGTACTTTTGGAAAGGGTTTTATTTCTTCCATTATAATGGACTCTGTATGATCAGGAGAACAATTGTCTGAAATAAGGATTATTATATCATTATATAAGTCATTATCTTCTATGATCTTTATCAATATGCGTATATTATAACTCAAATCATTAATTCTATTATATGTTGGAATACAGATTGATAAGAATGCCTGCTTATTTTCCATACGAGTGCCGATTTTTTGTTTTTATATCTCTTTATCTAAAACAATTCCTGCAAGGTCAAGTTCTTCCTTCTCATGGTTCTCAAAGTTTAATGTATCAAAAGGAGCCCGTTGCCGCCCAGCGTGCCTGTCGGACCCATTCCATAATAGCGAAGGCTTGCCTGACTCGCAACATGTATGATATAATGTATTGGTTCATCAATTTGTATGGATGAGCATACATCTTGAACCAAAAACTGCAACTGTCTATTTTGCAATAAATATGCAAATCTTTTGGACGCTTTCTCCGGATTTTTTACAAGTGCAATAACTTTTGCTCGTTTTACTACATTTACGTACATCAAATACAATAAAGTTTCAACCATGTATGCTGGAAGAAAACCATTGGCAACCTGTGAACAAAATCGTTTTATCCTCAAACTCAGTCCAATTTATATCCGACGAAATTATACTTTGAAGATCTTCATCTATGATTTTGTTAGGATACATCATTTACCTTTAATTTAATAAGTATTACTTCCAAACTTTCCACGGAGCATTGCCGATGTTCCACATTTCATTTAGTTCGATATTATCACGAAGAATATCCATAGGTTTCCAAAATCCGATGTGCTTGTATGCGTGCATTTTGCCTAATGCGGCAATAGACTCCAAAGGTTTTTTCTCAAAAATGCAAGTATCATCATTATCCGGAATAAAATCGAAAACACTCGGTTCACAAACAAAAAATCCGGCGTTAACCCAGTTCCCGTCTCCGTCGGGTTTCTCAAGGAATGATTTTACAAAGTCCGTTGCCGGGTCAATTTCCAGTAGCCCGAATTTGCCGGAAGGTTTATATGCTGTTAAGGATAGAACTGCATTGGATTTAATATGTGCTGCTATTGTGTCTTTTATGTCCAAATCGGTGACGCCGTCTCCATATGTCAATAAAAAACGTTCGTTTTCAACGTATTTTTGTATTCGTTTAATACGACCGCCGGTCATTGTGTTTAGCCCGGTATCAACCATCGTTACTTTCCACTTTTCAGAATGATTGTCATGTATTTGAACCGTATCGTTGGACAAATCAACCGTCATGTCGCAATTGTGGCGGAA
>JAISEJ010000148.1 GCA_031264155.1 Tannerella sp.
CGTTGGGGGCAGAGGAAATTCAAAGGTTTGAGAAAGCGCAAGACAGAGACGGTACATCGGTTGGGTGACATTGCTTTGCAGAAACCTGACATGTTTGCACACTGGGCTTGGGGTGTCAAGCCTACTGCAAGTAAAAGAAATCGGAAACGAAAGTAATACGCCAAGCAGTTTGACTGAATAAGAAGAGCCGTATGAGGGGAGACCTTCACGTACGGTTCCGTGAGAGGCTTAGGGTGAGATTCCCTTTGCCTACTCGATCGAAAACATTGAACATTACAGACATGAATCGGAAACGCTTCTATCTTTTAAGTTCAGGTTATCTAACTCGCATTCTATTTCCTTTTGAGTATAACATCGCACCACGCTCACAGGGCTTATATCGCACCCATATGACTGAAATTTTCGAATATTTAACATATTCAACAGGCGACCGCTGCAATGTGGGGTAAAACAAATAGAATAAAATGTTCATTATAAATCAATTAGTTGTATATATGTAACTTGGGGATAATTTGGATATCCCAGTGACGAAGTCAGGAGAGATCCCAGGACGAAAAATTCTTTGGAATTTCTCATGACAAAGATTCCGAGACGAAAAATTCGACCGAATTCTGGAAGTTCCGCGATGTATCGCGTCTCTACATACAAATTTACACCGCGAATAATATAACCGTTTATTATTCCTTTAATACACGTTACACCCCGGCAACAAAAAATAAGTAGAACTTATTTTGTATTGCCCTCGGCTTGTACTATCTTTGCTCCCCGATGGAAAAATATGAGCTTATTACTGTTTTAGGCCCTACGGCTTGCGGAAAAACTTCTTTTGCTGCGGCCCTGGCAAAATGTCTGGATACGGAAATCATCAGCGCCGATTCAAGACAGGTTTATCGCCGCATGGATATCGGAACAGGCAAAGACCTCGGCGATTATACGATTAACGAGGTCCGAATCCCTTATCATCTGATTGACATCTGCGAACCGGGAACGAAGTATAACGTTTTTGAATACCAGCATGATTTCTTCAACGTTTTCTGCCGGTTGAGGGACGAAGGGAAAATACCTGTGTTGTGCGGAGGAACCGGCATGTATATCGAAGCTGTACTGAAGGGTTATAAACTGCCGGACGTACCTCCCAACCAGGAGCTTCGTAACCGTCTGAGCGGAAAATCGCTTCTGGAACTGGAAAAGATACTTGCTTCATATAAGGTTCTTCATAACAGGACGGACGTCGACAGTGCTCAGCGTGCCATACGGGCTATTGAAATTGAAGAGTACCGCCGTAAGAGGGTATTGACCGGAATAAGCGAATTCGAGGCCGTAAACAGCCTCATTATCGGCATCGGCGTCAAGCGCGAAATGCGGCGCGAAAAAATATCACAACGCCTGCGCAGCCGACTGGAGGAAGGCATGGTCGACGAAGTTCATGCGCTACTTGATTCCGGCATACATCCGGACAATTTGGTTTATTACGGACTGGAATATAAATACCTGACTCTCTACATCACCGGGAAACTGACTTATGAAGAAATGGTCGAGCAATTGGAAATTGCCATTCACCAGTTTGCCAAAAGGCAAATGACCTGGTTCCGCGGAATGGAACGACGGGGCTTCACGATACACTGGATCGACACGTCCGTCCCGACGGAAGAAAAAATAAGGAAAACAATGGAGTTAATGGAATAACTAAACAAAATAAACTATGACAATAAAAGATTTAACTCGCACGGATAACTTCTTCCTGCTTGCAGGGCCTTGTGTCATCGAAGGCGAAAGTATGGCGCTGGAAATAGCGGAACGCATCGCCGGGATAACCGGGAGGCTGAATATTCCATACGTCTTTAAGGGTTCATACCGGAAAGCCAACCGTTCGCGCATAGACGCCTTTACCGGAATCGGCGACAGGAAAGCTCTGAAAATACTGCGCAAAGTGAGTGAAACGTTCGATATACCCGTCGTAACAGACATACACGAAACGCATGAAGCCGACATGGCGGCCGAGTACGTCGACATACTGCAAATTCCGGCCTTCCTGTGCCGGCAAACCGATTTGCTGGTGGCGACGGCCCGAACGGGAAAAATCGTAAACATCAAAAAAGGACAATTCCTCGCCCCCGATTCGATGCGATTTGCCGCACAGAAAGTCATTGATTCGGGCAACCCGAATGTGATGCTTACGGAACGGGGCTCAACTTTCGGATATACGGATCTGGTCGTGGATTTCCGCAGCATTTCGCAAATGAAAAAATTCGGCTTCCCCGTCATAACCGACATCACACATTCCCTACAGCAGCCCAACCAAACATCCGGCATATCAGGAGGTCTTCCGGAACTTATCGAAACAATAGCAAAGGCTGCCGTCGCAGTCGGAACGGACGGCCTGTTCATAGAAACTCACCCGGAACCGTTAAAAGCGAAATCCGATGCAACGAATATGCTGCAACTGGACCGGTTGGAAGATTTGCTCAAAAGGCTGATACGCATAAGGGAGGCCGTGAAATAACAGTCTTCCTGCAGACAGAGAATACCATGACAAAAACAAAATTTTCTTTCCTGACGGCTGACACTGTTGTTAAGTTGTTCCTTTCACATGAAAGCGCAAATGGAACAGGAATTGACAGGTATTCTAATGTTCTCCGATTCGTATAACAATCAGGAATATCCCGCAAGCCATGTTTTTGACAACGCTCCCGACACTTACGCCACATCGTGTCCACCGTTTAGGACTTGGATCGGATTGGATTTAGGCAAAAAATATATCATCACCAAAATAGCCTACTGTCCAGATGGGGAATGCACAAAACCGTCCCGTGCGCAGAATAAGCTATAAACGGATCAGGTTTCTGCCAATAATCGGATTGCGTTTTAAGCTATAATTGGGTCGCTCTCTAACCCGGAAGCGGGTTGCCCCGGAGGGGGGACTTATAGCCAAAAACAGGCTATGCAGACAAAAGAGGACAGAGATAAGACAAAAGGCACATATTCAGTTGGATAAGCTTCTTTTTCTGTTGTTTTTTAATTTCCAAGTTCGCTAGTAAAATCTATGCACATTCAGTGCAAGACTTTAGTTTTTATAAAACTCTTCTTACCTTTGCGGAAAAAAGGGCTAAATCTTATTTTGAGGTGCTGGAAAAATATTTAGCCATACGGAACGTTTTTGATTTATTATGGAATCATTACTAAAAGAAGTATTAATCACCCTTTTCCCCGAAGAGA
>JAISEJ010000167.1 GCA_031264155.1 Tannerella sp.
TTAATAAGCACAAAGTCATACCGCGTGAAGTATAATACCGGAAGCGGATACCCTCCCAGCCTGCTACGCAATGCGCAACCAGTCCGGGGATATGCCGGGCTATTGCGTAACATGAGTAAGTTATATATTACAGTTTATATTGTTGTCTTTCATCGTCAAAACCGCAACAAATATAACTGTTTTTTATAAACATACAAAACAAAGTATAAAAAATTTAAACAGAAATACACTTCCAGCGGATAAACCGGAATATGACAGGCTTACCGTCGCATGAAAATCCGCCGTTCGGGGACGCGGAATATACTGCACCTATCGTGGTTCCGTGCATTGCAAAGCCGCATGGCCCCTGCGATCCGCTCTGGAAGCCGACCCACCTTCCGTTTTGCACCGCGATGCCGCAAGAACAGGAAAAACGTAAATAAAAGCAGGTAAACACAGTCAAAAAAACAGCGTCATATAGTCTTTCAGCGCTATGTGCAACGCTTTGAGCGCTTTCGTGAGATGGTATTCAATAGTCTTTGGGGGCATGGAGAGCATTTCGGCTATTTTCTTCACCGGCAGGGTGTCATAACGCCTCATTTCGAAGACGCGCCGCGTTTGCGGGGAAAGGGATGAGAGCGTTTTCTCCACGATTCGGGTTATTTCGATTGTATAGACTTCTTCGGGATCGCAGGCCTCGAGCGTGTTCAGGCGATGCCGCAGATCACTAACCGCCCACGCGGCCACATTCTCCATGACTTCCTGCCTGATAGCCTGGTGTTTCAGATAGTTCAGCGCCGTATTTTTCAGGATGGAAAGCAGCAGCGCCTGTGGATTGGCCACCGTCTCATTCCTGAGCATATTCCACAAACTTACCATTGATTCCGACACAATGTCTTCAGCCGCCATTTCATCCCTGACGTATGATTTGACAAACAAAATCGCCTTTTGATAATATCGCCTGTATATGTCGTTGAAAAGCTGATGCATCTTATGTTCTGTTAACAACCATCCCGTAAAAGTACCGTACAAAGATAATAAAAAATGATAAACTGTTCCTTATATAGCGTAATACAGCGCATTTCCAAATTGATTGCGCGACAAAAGTAAGACTGGAATATTACGGCGTACAGGCCATTTTGTTAAGATTCAGCTAACACCGATAAGCCTGCGCTACCGGTACCGGGCAAAATATGCTCACTTAACCAGCCAAATCCCCAGCCAGACAGCCGATATTCCCGTCAACACGCTAATGGCAATATAAAATACTCCCAATAATAAATTACCTGTTTCGAACAGCTTCAAACTCTCGGACGAAAAAGCGGAAAATGTCGTAAAGCCCCCGCAAAATCCCGTTATAAACAAAAGCCTGTGATTATCATTCAGCGTATGCTGATGTTCAGCCAGGCCAATTAACAGTCCGATAATAAAACATCCGAGAATATTCACAAGAAAAGTCCCCGCCGGAAAACCTGTATGGAATATCTTACATGAATAAACGCTTCCAAGATACCGCAGGATACTTCCGACACCTCCCCCCAAACCGACTAACAATATTTCCTTTATCATAATCAAACAAACAACTAAAGTTTTTCATGCGAAACTGAATCATTAAAAGACAATCGAATAGAAACGGAGACAAAAATAAATCAAATTTCCGAATAATCCAACATATTTTTTAGCGACTTCCCCCGGAGGAGCGCGAAGACCTGTGACATGATTCAAAAAAAGCGACCATCCGTTATGTGGATAATCGCTTTTAGATTAGAAAGGGGGGATATTGTTTTATTCTGCTAACAGTATTTCGAGAATCTGGCAGGCGGCTTTGGCTACGGATGTGCCGGGGCCGTAAATGGCTGCTACGCCGGCCTTGTAGAGGAAATCGTAGTCCTGTGCGGGGATAACGCCACCTGCTATCACAACAATATCGGGACGTCCCAGCCGTTTCAGCTCGTCGATTACCTGCGGCACAAGCGTTTTGTGGCCTGCGGCAAGCGATGAGACGCCCAGTACGTGGACATCGTTTTCTACCGCCTGACGGGCGGCTTCTTCGGGCGTCTGGAATAAAGGCCCCATATCCACGTCGAAGCCGCAATCGGCATATCCTGTGGCTACTACTTTGGCGCCGCGGTCGTGACCGTCCTGCCCCATTTTAGCAATCATGATGCGGGGCTGACGACCTTCTTTCTTTGCAAACTCTTCCGCCAGCTCAGCAGCCCGCTTAAAGTCGCTGTCGTTCTTTGTTTCTGATGAATACACTCCTGATATGGTTCTAATTATTGCTTTATAACGTCCTGACACCTCCTCGCAGGCATCTGAAATCTCTCCCAGTGAAGCGCGCAGTCCCGCCGCTTTGACGGCCAGTTCAAGCAGGTTGCCCTGCTTCGTGCGTGCACATTCCGTAATGTCGGCCAGCGCTCCTTTTACGGCTTCCTCGTCGCGGCCGGCGCGCAAATCTTTCAGGCGCTGGATCTGCTGCTCGCGGACTGCCGTATTGTCGATCTCAAGGATATCTATCGGATCTTCCTTTTCCAGGCGATACCTGTTTACGCCGACGATTGTCTGTACGCCCGAATCAATACGAGCCTGCGTGCGTGCGGCAGCTTCCTCGATGCGCATCTTCGGAATTCCCGTCTCAATAGCTTTGGCCATGCCGCCCATGCCTTCAATCTCCTGTATCAAAGCCCAGCCTTTACGCGCAAGCTCGTTCGTAAGCGTTTCCACATAATAGGAGCCTGCCCAGGGGTCAATCTGCTTACAGATCTGCGTTTCTTCCTGAATATAAATCTGCGTGTTACGGGCGATGCGGGCGGAGAAATCGGTCGGCAGGGCGATTGCCTCGTCCAGCGCGTTCGTATGCAGCGACTGCGTATGTCCCAGCGTGGCGGCCATTGCTTCGACACACGTGCGTCCGACGTTGTTAAAAGGGTCCTGCTCCGTAAGCGACCAGCCCGACGTCTGGCAGTGTGTACGCAAAGCCAGCGATTTCGGATTTTTTGCGCCGAAGCTTTTTACAATTTTTGCCCACAGCATACGCGCTGCACGCATCTTGGCGATCTCCATAAAATGGTTCATGCCGATTGCCCAGAAGAACGACAGGCGCGGAGCAAAAGCGTCGACGTCGATACCGGCGTTTATCCCGGCGCGGAGGTATTCCATTCCGTCGCACAGCGTATAAGCCATTTCAATGTCGGCCGTGGCGCCGGCTTCCTGCATGTGGTAGCCCGATATTGAAATCGAGTTGAACTTGGGCATCTTCTGCGACGTAAATTCGAAGATATCCGCGATGATCTTCATCGAAAATTCCGGCGGATAGATGTACGTGTTGCGTACCATAAATTCTTTCAGGATATCATTCTGAATCGTTCCGGCCATTTCTTCTAGCCTGGCGCCCTGTTCCAGGCCTGCATTTATGTAAAACGCAAGTATGGGAAGGACAGCGCCGTTCATGGTCATGGAAACGGACATCTGGTTCAAGGGGATGCCGTCGAACAGCACTTTCATGTCTTCCAGCGAACAGATTGACACGCCCGCCTTCCCGACGTCGCCTACGACGCGGGGATTGTCGGCATTATAACCGCGGTGCGTCGGAAGGTCGAACGCGACGGACAGGCCTTTCTGACCCGACGCCAGGTTCCGGCGATAAAAGGCATTCGATTCTTCGGCGGTCGAAAATCCCGCATACTGGCGGATTGTCCACGGGCGCGTCACGTACATGCCGCTGTACGGGCCGCGCAGATAGGGCGGAAGGCCTGCGGCGTAGTGGAGGTGTTCCATTCCGTCGAGGTCGTCTTTCGTATATACGGATTTTACCTGAATCTGTTCAGGCGTGTTCCAGCCGGCTTCAATGCCGTTGGATTTGCTCCATTCCGTCGCGTTTAAAGCGGCAAAACCGGATTTGATGTCTATATTTTTAAAGTCAGGTCTCATATATCAACTCCCTATATTCATTTTTTGATTAAACATCTGTAATGTTTCGAGTACATTGCTCTTTACATTGATAAAATTGTTAATTCCCGCAGCTTTCAGGTCGTCCATACATGCCGGAGCGCCGGCTACTACGAAAATTTCCTTATCCCGTGTCAGTTCAAATGCTTCGGGAGCAAAAGCGGCGTATTCATCGTCGCTCGAACAAAGGACAATGAGATCTGCTTTCTTTGCGCGTGCGGCTTCAATGCCGTCTTTTACGGTTTCAAAGCCTAAGTTGTCGATAATCTCATATCCTGCACAGGCAAAGAAGTTGGACGAGAACTGCGAACGCGCCAGGCGCATGGCAAGATTCCCGATCGTGAGCATAAAGACTTTCGGACGGCGACCACTCCGTTCCGTCGTAAGGCGAAGCGCTTCAAAGTCGGATGCGCCGCGTGAGAAATCCAGCCGGGTAACGGCGCCTTCTTCATTTCTGCAATCACAACCGCCGTCCGGCGTTTCGATTTTATTGCCTGCCGTTTCCGTGAAATTAGGATACTGATTTGTTCCGAGCAAACTCAGCCGGCGTGTTGCTACCATCTCTCTGCGGGCTTTGTTCGATTTGTTAACGGCCTGCTGAACTTCGCCGCTGTTTGCCGCAACCGCAAAGCCGCCTTTGTCCTCAACGTCAAGGAACAGTTTCCATGCCGCGTCTGCCAGCGACTGCGTCAGCGTTTCAATATAGTACGAGCCTGCGGAAGGGTCTGCGACTTTGTCGAAATGACATTCTTCCTTCAACAGTAGCTGCTGGTTACGTGCGATACGCTCGGAAAAATCGTCCGGCGTCTTAAATATTTTGTCATAAGGCAAAACCGTGATGGAATCTACCCCTGCGAGAGCGGCGGACATCGTTTCGGTCTGCGTACGAAGCAAATTTACGTATGCGTCGAAAGCCGTGAGGTTCCAGGCGGATGTGCGGGCATGCGCTTTCATCCGGCAGGCGCAGGTGCAAAATCCGTCTTTGTCGCAATCGTCCGGCGGACAGTCGCAGGCGGACTGAGAGGCTTTAACAATTTCCGCCCATAACCAGCGGGCGGCGCGGAACTTGGCTATTTCCATGAAATAATTGGACGATATGCCGAAGTTGAATTTTATCTTTTTAGCAACCGTCTCGACCGGCAATCCGGCTTCCGACAGTTTTGCAATCAGGTCATTGCCCCATGAAAGGGCGTACCCAAGTTCCTGCGTGATATACGAGCCTGCGTCATTCAGCAAGCAGGCGTCAACCGCGAGCACGCGGTATCCGGGTAACGCATCGCCCGCCCGGACGACGGCAACCGCCTCGTTCACCCATTCGTCGCCCGACACAATCCCGTCGATCAATGACCTTTTATACGGATTATAGGCAATCGAGCCTTTACATTCGGCTAAATCCGCATCTTTTGTTTTGAACAGTACGAAAAGAATATTGATCAAATCAACGGCTTTACGGTTACATGTCTTAAAGTTAAGTTCTGTTTTTTCAGGACAAATACCGTCGAGCAGCAGGGCTACGTTTGCCGCATTGACGTCATCGCCTTTCAGGTGGAAACCCAGTGATGTAACGCCACTCTCCGCTATTAGCTTCCGGGCTTTCCCGTTTGCCGCCTTGCAGTCAGTCACGTCCAGATCCTGACGCACGAGCCAGGAATTACAAATTTTTGTTCCGCGTACATACGGAAATTCTCCGGGCAGCGATGTTGTCGTCGCCAAGCCCTCAACGTCTTCGGCACAATAAAAAGGGTTTATATCAAACCCTTCGCCTGTTTTCCAAATCATTTTTTTCCCGAACGGCACCCCTTTAAGATCGGCTGTAATCTTGTCCGTCCATTGCTGAGCAGACACAGGGGGAAATTCAGGAAAAAGCGTTTCTTTTGCTTCTGCCATAAATTTAAAAAGTTAATATTTTGATTTATTGATATCATTATTTTTTATATAACCACGC
>JAISEJ010000181.1 GCA_031264155.1 Tannerella sp.
TGTCGGTAGCGGACACAGCGCCGTTTAACTGGGGAAACAAATCGCTTTTAGCCTCGCGATATCCGACTTCCGCCTCCTGCGTTTGAAACTTCGCCTTGTGCAATTCATAGCTGTTTTGCATGGCGTATTGCAGGCACTCCTGCAAATTAAATGTTACACCCTGCGCTTCCCCCTGAAGGGAAATGCCGCCGAGCAACAATAATAAAATTGTTTTCAATACTCTCATAATCTATTTATTTGTTCTATATATGCAGACAATTGACGGAGGAAAATATTTTATCGTATGGAAAATTTCCCTGTTTTTCTTATATTCCCTGTCATTTAGCTTCGTATTATAACCATCCGGGACATTACTGTTCATCATTTTTGAATTTAATCTCTTTGGGTTTAATTCCCCGCTGCTTGCAGCGAGAAAACAATAATTATTCCTTATTGATACCTCGACCGCTTGCGGCGGAGTAGTTCATTGCTAAACAGCAAAATTGGAGAGAATTTTCAATGACCGGATTGATTTTAAGGCATATGGCAGCATGTTGCGCCGGCGGTGGTAAAAAAACATCAGCGGGCTAAGTACCCAGCGCCTTACCGCATTTCTGCGGCAGGTTTCCGAATACTCGCCCCCGAACCGGACTTACACCTCTCGACGTATCCGACTCTCCATTAATATTGTCAGTCTAACATTGTTCGTGTATCTGTTGATTGCACGCTGGACAAACAGCTAAAGCTTTGCGGTGTTTCCTAATCATTTTGCTTTCCATACGATTTCCAGCCATTCTTTTTTATCTTTGTGCTTTGGATCGGGGCAATGGAGTATAATTTTTATTTGCATTTACAAAAATACTAATTCATTCCCTGATTGCCATATATTTACACCAGCATACTTTTTACATCACCACCAAATACATATTGTGCATTGTGTAACCTCTTTAATTTTATCAATTTCTGCAATAAAAATTATAAAGGAGAACACCTCTCATTACAAATGATAAATGAATGGTGTAAGAAAAGAGAAACGGAAAAAGCGAGTTCTTATAATAAACGGATATATCTTATACGTTCTTTTCTGTACTATCTTAAGATATCCGGACATTTTAATGCTGAAATATCGCAGTTCCCGCAATTTTTACTTTCAGGGGAATAAACAGGATTATAATGAGTTTAAATACAGAAAAGCAGTTTGCTTATTTAGATCTCGACGGACTTGTGAAATGATCAACCGCCGACCATGATACCGTATCCTTTGCCGTAAACACGTTTTATTTTTATTCCCGGATAATCTTTTAAGACTTTCCTTATTCTTGAGATTGACGTATCAAGATGATTATTTAGACGTGAAAAATCGCCTTTCCATACGGAACACAACAAATCATGACGAGAGACTGTTTCATTTTGTTTCCGGAGCAAAACCGATAAAACCCGGGCGTCCCTGTCGTGAAAGATATAAGTTGTATCATTTATCCTGACCTCCTGATTGCAAATCGTTATATTGTAATTGCCCGGATTATATTTCTCCATTTCCGGTGGGTTGAGAAGTCCTTTTATCTGTGCAAGAAGAACGTGGGGACTAACCGGCTTTTGGACATAATTGACCGCTCCCAGATCGTATCCTTTCACTTGACTGCCTTCCTCACATTCCGTACCGGTCATCATGATAACCGGGATACTGTTATTCACGGCCCTGATCTCCTTCATAACCTCAAAACCGTTTATTCCCGGCAACATGACATCAAGCAAAACAACGGAAAAATGCGTTCTTTTATATTCCCTGACCGCTTCCTCGCCGGAAATGACGCATGTCACCTTATAATTATTTCCTTCAAAAAAATCTTTCAGCACCAACGCCAGTACCGCATCGTCCTCTACTATCAAAATCCTGGGACAAGCCATAGCAAATCAATTTACAGTATTATTATCAACCGGCATAAGGACAATAAACTCACTGCCGGCTCCCACACCCCGGCTGTTTGCCTCGACGATGCCGCCATGCGCTTCGACGGTGGACTTAACGTAAGTAAGCCCCAGCCCAAATCCCGACTTGCGCCGCACGGCACGATGGCCGGAACGGTAAAATCTGTCGAATACGCGTTTAAGGTCGGATGCAGAAATCCCTATGCCGTTATCTTTTACGGATATGCGTAAATAGTTACCCTCATAATCAACCGATAAATCAATCACCAGGTCTTCACCGGAATATTTAATCGCATTCTCAATCAGGTTATCAATGACGTTGGCAAAATGAAGCTTGTCGGCGTATATCACCGGATGCTCCGGCCGGATATGCAGTTTTATTTCTACCGGCTTATTATATTCCGTAGCATCAGGTATTTTTGCAGGCAAGCGATACTTCTCTATTAATGTCTCCAGAAACTGGCGTATTTCAATTTTCGATTTATCAAGCGATATGGTGGACTTGTCATTATTACTGATCTGCTGCACACGGCGTGTGTACGCCGTCAGCTTGTTCAGTTCATCCATCGTCTGTTGCGTATATCGCAATACTTTGGTTATATCCTTTTTTTCGAGATGAGACGGAATCTGCGACACAAGGGCAACCGCGGCAGATATGGGCCTGCGAAATTCATGCGTCATTGAATCAACGGAATCCTGTCGCATCTTTTCCTTTTTCCACTGGATGATGATTGTGCGCCCGAGCGCAAACAAACAGGCGATTGCAATCATAATAAGCAAGACCGATAACACAAGCTGGAAAATCATACGCCGTAGAAGCGTCATGACAGGATTGTCGACATACGCTTTCACCCCCATACTGCCCATTATATCTATCACCATCATATCCGACGATGCATACAGCCCTGAATCTAGATATGAATCCGTGCGCGAAGAACTTATCAGTCTATTACCGTCCATATCATGATGTTCAACATACGTATCCTTTATCGGAAATTTACTGCTCTGCATTTCCCGGAAAAAAATTTCATTTAAACGTGAAATATTTAGAGGTACCGTATCTTTCATCATATATTGCACTATCTTATGATTCGCATTAGGATCCTGGCGATCAATAACTACTTCAATAGTAGTACCATTTCCTTTGACAGTCTTTTTAAGATATCTCGAAGTATCGCCATCATCCGTATATAAAGAATATGCAAAAAAACCTCCCTGACTTTCTCCCCTTTCCGTCACTTCCATATATACGGCTTTTTCTATCGCTTTATTAATATCAAGGACTATTTCTTTCTCACAAGAATTATACCTATTAATAACCCAGATCGCCTGATTAGCTACAATAGCAATCATTGACACACTGATAAAAACATATATAACACTTCGTTTCATTCTTACATAATAATTTAAAAGTGCAAAGGTAAAACTTTCTCATTAAAAAAAACAGAATTGAAACAGAATTTAATTCGTTATTCAAAAAAAAGATTATTTTATTTGCATCGTAAATTTTAAAATGATGTACCTATGAAAAAGAAATTATTATTATTCACCGGCATGTTAGCTATTGGAATCATTGCAGCATTGAACATCCATGTTGTTGAAAATGAAGTCGGAGACATTCGTCTTCAGAATATTGAGATGCTCTCTTTTGGAGAGAATGAGTACCCAAACTGTTTTGCCATAGGCAGTCTTAATTGTCCTATAAGCGGAGCAAAAGTTATGTACACATGGTAAAAGTAGCGTATATATCTGTTGTTTGCTGTCTTTTAATCGCGTGTTCGGATAAAAGCGAAAGCGTCCCGTTTCCCGAAACGGTGCGGTTATTCGTTTCGAGCGTTTACGCTACAGATATATACATGCGCTATCCTTACAGGATCAGGGCGGTCGATTCTGCAATTTATGTCCTGGACCTTCATGCAGCCGAACATTACATTCACAAGCTGTCGGATGAGAAAAACATGAAAATGATTGCTTCGTACGGAAAAAGGGGCGAAGGGCCGGAGGAACTTTTGGATGCGGAAAATATACGTTTGGATTCGGAAGGCAGGCTTTGGACACTTGACGCCAACAGGCATAAATTAACGCGATGGGACGGTTGCGGACAAAAAGAGATTGACTTGAGTCCGCAACTTCTCCGCCCGCTCGATTTCGCCCTGATCAATGATTCGACATTTATCGTCCCTGACTATACCGGCGAAAACCGGATCTGCATCATAAACGAAAACGGACAAATCATAAAAAGACTTTTTTCAATCCCGGATGCGGGCCGGCATCTTGTTTCGCCGGCATCTCTTGCACAGGCGTGGCGTTCATTTATTGACTATAATCGAGAAACAGGCCTACTTGCCATCGCCACACAGCTTGGGCAGGTCATCGAACTGTACGACATGAAGGAAGAACGGCTTATCGCTTCGATCAATGCGGAAAATGGAGCCCCTGTGTTTATCGAAAAACAGGGTTATGCCATACCTGACGGCATCATGGGATACAGCGACGTCTATGTCTCCGAATCCGCCGTATACGCTCTGTTCTGGGGATCTTCATTTGAAGATATACGTCAGGGAAAGGTCAAAAACGAGGGAGGAAACAGAATCCGGGTATTTAATACCGAAGGCATACCCCTGAAAGAGTATATCCTTGACAGGTACATAACGGGATTCCATATTGATGAAGCAAACGGCAAATTTCTGGCTTTGGACGTAAACGACAACCAGCCGATCGTAGAATATAAATTTGAAACAACGTATGAGAACTGAAATCACATATACGGCAATTGCAATGTTAGATGCAGTGATACGGTTTATACTGAGTGCGGTAGGGATTGACGTCAGGATGCTGTGTCTGTCTGCAAGTCCGCTGCACGAGAAAACGCTACGTCAAAATTTCTGTTACGGGCGAGGTAAAATGGTTGCTTCGCAATACAGGAAAAGGTATACTATTTGGGAGTTGGGGAAGAATAAATTCACCTGAGTTAGCCTTTGTCATCGTTTTCCTGTTGGCAAAGGCAGTAACCGGTTCAAAGTAGAACTTCAAGAGGAAAGAAAACGTGAAGGGTTTCACACGGGAAAAAGGAAACTAAAATAAATTTATTAAACGAATTAAATTATTTGAACATGAAAAAGAAACTTTTAAGCGGAATCTTCGTATTAGCAATCGCATCCGTAGCTGTATGGAATGTGAACTTAAATACACAAAGTGATGGTTTGTTGGATATTTCTTTGGCAAATGTGGAAGCATTGGCAGGAGAAGGAAATGCAGACTGTAAACTTAGTTTGTTGTATATCTGTACAAGTGGTAATAGCGATCACTATTTATATCGCAGTACTCAATAAACATATTAGCCTGTCTTATGACAGGCTAATTTTTAAAATCTAAATTTATATGAAATTGATTTATCTAATAAATAAACAAATGACTGATTTGAAAATATATTCGAAAAAATGGAGTTTTTCCATGAAAATACCTGTTTTATCAATATTATTTTCATTTATCATATCATCCTGTACGTTTTCCGGCAAGGATGATGATATTCCGGTGGTGAATCTCTCTTCCGTCGACAGCCTTTCCGTATACATGGGACTGCCTTTGTTTGCCGAATTTTACGACAATAAATTATTTGTAATGGATCTTTATGGTGAGGATGGATTCATCAAAGTGATTGACGTTAAAAAAGACAGTCTCCTGTTTTCTTTTGCAAAACAGGGAAACGGCCCCCATGAATATTTACATATCAGTAATATCAATATCGTTAATGAGAATTTAAGCGAAACAACCATAGGCGTTTTTGACCCGGCATCGAAAAAATACCGGATTTATTCTTACGACAGCTTATTCGCGCAGGGAACAAATGCCGTACCTGTTTCGACACTTAACTTGCCGGAAGGAAGCCGGTATACGGAATTAATACGTTTGGATTCGGCTTTCGCGGCTACCGACTTGAGCGGTAAAGGCAGATTTGCCATTTTAGACAGTTCGCTTGAAAATGAACGGCATGTATGCGATTATCGTCCCAAGCCAGCAGCGTCTGTTCCGAATACAATACATGCAATGGCGCATCACGGTAAAACGTTCGTATCTCCCGATCGAAAAACGATAGCCAATATCATTTATATTGCAGAAGTATTCAGCGTATTTCATGCAGACCGTCGCGACATCGTTCCCGCATGGGACTATGTTGTAAAGGAAATGGACTATAAAACGGATGGAGACCGTATTGACAGCAATACGCCGTTAGGCTATCTTTCCGCTGCAATGGATGATGAATATATCTACGGACTGTTTTGTGGAAAAGAAGAAGATAAACAATCCTCTGCAACTTATGCAAATGAAATCCATGTTTTTTCCGGTGAAGGCAAACTGATAAGAAAACTTCATTTCGAAGCGTCGGCTTTCGGGATAACGATAGACAGGGAAAACCGGATCTTATATACACTTGTTCATGAGCCGGAGCCTCATATTTTGGCATACCGCTTGTCAAAATGAACGCTTATATGTGACAGCGGCTATCGCTTCGATAAATGCGGAAAACGATTCCATATTGATGAAGCAGGCGGCAAGTTTATGGCGTTGGACGTAAACGACGACCAGCCAATTATAGAATCAAAATTTGAAACAAAACATGAAAACTGAAATCACATATACAGCAATTGCAATGTTAATTGTCCTTTGTTTTTCTTCCTGCAAAAACAAACAGAAAAGCGACGCCGTCAAAATCGTTGCCGAATGGACCGGCAAGGAAATCTGTTTCCCCGAAGGAATACCCTGTACTTCTATGGGGAAAGATACTGTCTGCCCGGATTTATATAATGATAATTACAGGATAATGCTTTATGTAGATTCACTGGGTTGCACAAGTTGCCGGCTAAAGTTAAGCGAATGGAATAAGATCATGAAAGAATCCGATACCGTTTTCATCCGGAAGCCCGAATTTGTATTTTTCTTCCAGCCCAAAAAGGCGGACGAAAAAGATTTACAGCACATTTTCAGACAAAACGGATTCCGTCACCCGGTATTTGTAGACAGAGAAAATGTAATCGAAAAACTGAACGGTTTCCCCTCCAGACCCGAACATCAATGTTTCCTGCTCGACAAAGACAACAAGGTTATCATCGTCGGCAATCCGTCGCTGAACCCGGGCATTTGGACACTGTTCAAAAAGATTATTACAGAAAGGGAAACCAGTATACAGTCATCAGGGAAAAAGGGCGGAGAGCCATCGGTTTTTGCAAAAGACATAAATGTGAAAAATGCCCTGATAATAAAACAACAGTATCTTTGAAGTCGAGATAAATAACATATTATTAAACTAAAAAAATTAAAAAACAATGGAAGACAAACATTCCCTGCTCATCCCTGCCAACATTGTGTCGCAGGTACAGGGCCTGGTCAATCAGGCCAAAGCGTTGCTGTTACCTTATGTAACCCCGCTCACGCCCGCCGAACGGCATACGTTGCCGAAAATGGGCGAGAAGACTCTCAGTTTCGTGGAAAAAGCCCACGAATATGCCGTGCAGAATCCCAATCTCTGTCCGCCGTATCTTGATATGGCGGCATTCAACACGGATTTTGCCGATGTGCACAATTTTTTGATGCT
>JAISEJ010000124.1 GCA_031264155.1 Tannerella sp.
GGAAAACCTGCGGGGTCTGCACGATGCAAAGGCGATTGCGGTCGAACGGGCGGCTCTCGTATCCCTTCCGTTCCCGCACCGATTCAATCACCGGAACGACCGGTATGGCCGCTCCGAAAGCGCCGGCTGCGGCAAAGCACGAAGAAATCACATCCGGGGAAACAAACGGACGCACTCCGTCATGTACGGCGATGATTCCTTCCCCGGTCGTCGTCGCCTTCAAACCGTTCTTTACCGAATCAAAACGCGTGTCGCCACCATATACAATGCGGTGGGGGACGATGCAGTTAAGCTCCCGGCAAAGCATCGCCCAGTACGACGCCTGGTCTTCCGGTATCACCAGCAGCAAATCCGCACCGGCATCCCATCCGTAAAAGACTTCCAAGGTATGCATCAGCACCGGCTTCCCTAGCAGCGGGACAAACTGTTTCGGCAAACCGCCTCCCATTCGCAGTCCTTTGCCTCCGGCAACGATTATGACCGTCCGCTTCATATTTTTAAAAAGTGACATTGATACAAGTGATAAATTTCACGCAACATCTACGAATCAAGTTCTTCGAGTATCTTTTTCACTTCCTCATCCGCTTTAAAAAGCTTTTCCTTGCACAATTTTATAAGACGCGTCGCTTCTTTCGCTTTTTCCGAAAGGACGTCTACATCAAGCTCTCCTTTCTCAATATCTTCAACGATAGTCCGCAACTTTTCTACGGTTTTGTTATAAGTCTCTTTTTTTTCCATATATCGCGTTCTTAATTTTTTATTTCCATCACAGGATCGTACCCTTCCTTTCGCCATCGGAAAATTTTACGGTTATCTCGTCTCCTCCGGACAATTCAACCGAATATTTTACGATCTTTCCATCTTTCATCGTCAGTGTATAACCACGTTTCAGGACATATTCGGGGGATACCATTTTTATATATTGTTCGTTAAGTTCCAGTTTCCGGAGACGCTCCGAGAATATCGTACCGTAAGTGCTCCGCAAGCGCATGGGTAGGGCGTCGATAAATGTTACGCGCTTCGAAAGCATCGCATCGACCGCACGTTGAATACGTGGCGATATTTCATCAATGCCCTCCGAGTGATGGCGTAACCATTGCGGCAGCACCGACAAATGTGTCGTCATTGCATGCAGTCGGTAGCGGTGATTATCAAGCCGACCGGCAACCATAATCGGGAATCTCGTTGCAAGCATTTGCAGGATAGCTTTTTCTTCCGTTATACGGGCAGTTATCCCGGCATGTATTATACTTTCCAGTTCCTGCAATTGTCCTGCTTCCCGGCCCATACATTCTATCAGGAATGAAGCGACGGCAGTCGGCGTTTTCATACGCGAATGAGCGACCATATCTACAACCGTATCGTCACGTTCATGACCAATGCCTGTAATTATCGGCAAAGGAAACTGGGCGCAATTAGCGGCCAAAAAATACGAATCAAAACTGCTCAGCTCGGACGTAGCTCCCCCGCCACGGATAATCACGACCACGTCAAAAAGATCGGCATGCGGATAAATTCCGTCAAGTGCATCAATAATACATTCTTCCGTCTTTTCCCCTTGCATAATCGCCGGAAAAAGCTTTATATAAAAAGGAAAACCCTCTTTA
This sequence comes from Tannerella sp., assembly GCA_031264155.1. GTDB lineage: Bacteria > Bacteroidota > Bacteroidia > Bacteroidales > Tannerellaceae > Tannerella. Next base: position 1,608 of record JAISEJ010000124.1, read on the forward strand.
TTATGAGTGAGCTGGTCGACAAAATCTTCATATCCGGCTGTCGTCGGGGAAGTAATAACTGCGATACGTTGCGGTAATGACGGAAACGGCAGTTCTTTATTTAGTTCGAAAATCCCTTCCTTCTGCAACCGGAGAATAATTTCCTTGCGCTTCTTAACCAGATCTCCTAACGTATAGGAAGGGTCTATATCATGCACGTTAAGACTATATCCGTACAGTTCATGAAACTCTACGGAAACATTGACAAGCACTTTTAATCCCGACCGGAAAGCCTGTCCCGTTTCCTGTTCGAAATAAGATTTGAGAAGCTGAAAAATCCTTGCCCACACTGTGCCGCGCGATTTGGCCGCGATTTGACCGGAACGCTCATCCTTATCAATAAACTCAAGATAACAATGTCCTGATGAGGAATTTACGCGTACGTCGCTTGTTTCGGCACGCACCCAATACGTCTCGGGCAGGGCGCGGTTTACCGCTTCCCGCACGAGGGTATTAAGTTCCGACAGCGACATTACTTCGCGAGGGCTATCGTCAAAAACCGGTTTAAAAACTCCGTAAAGCATCATTATTCGCTTTATTATATGCGTCAAACATATCGGGGATACCGTATCCCAATCGGACATCCGGATGTTGATGCTGACTTGAGGATTCTTTTATTAGTTTTATCAAGTCGGTGTTTTTTAAAAGAGGAAAAGCCTGCCACAGACAGGCCGCTAGACCTGCTACCGTCGGAGCAGAAAACGATGTGCCGTCAATAATCTGAATCTGACCGGAAGAGCCTACTGCGCACACCTTTGTTCCCACGGCCACCACATCCGGTTTTATACGGAAATCGGCTGTCATTCCTACGGAACTGAACGAGCTTTTTTCTTTATCGAACGTAATACTCCCGACAGTCAAAATATCCGACGCATCTGCCGGAAACGTTATCTTCTCCCATTCATTATTGCCTTCATTACCGGCGCTGCTCACAATCAATATTCCTTTTTTTGCCGCCATATTCGCCATACGGCTAATAAAGGCCGTATGCCCATCCAGATCATCCCGACGATAATAATCAATCACGCTGTCATAACGGAAATAACCTAATGATGAAGATATAATATCAACCCCAACGCTATCCGCATACTCTACCGCCGCAGTCCAAAAATCTTCTTCTATAGGCGATTCGCCCCGTGTATCCTCACTTTTAATCAATAAAAACGACGCTTCCGGAGCCGTACCGGTCATCACTCCCGGCATATTTGCGGCTATACACGACAATACTTTCGTCCCATGGTCGTCTTCGCGGAAAACGCAACGATCGGGGAACGTTATGTTACGAGTGCCTAACAGCTTCATCGAAGAAAAGGCTTCTATCCTGTCTACGTTCTTAAACCCCGCATCAATAACTGCAATACGGATACCTTTGCCGCGATAGCCGGACGTGTGCAAACGCACGCCGTTAAGCATCGCGATCTGATTTTCCGCATATCCGTATTGATTTTCAAGAGGATCATCCTTTGACGCCAGACGGGATGTATCATCTTCGTTACAGAATAAAACGCCCTGCCGTCCGACGCCGTTCCACACACATGTCAAAGAATCGACGAACGGAAGCGCTTTCAAACGTTCCACAACGGCGCTATCCGGAGTCTCGACAACAACCGTCTTCATCCACTTGCTTTGTACAACAAGAGAAACTCCAGTAGCCTCCAACTCACCCATATATGCCTGCGAAATGGGGAAATCGGTCTCATCAACAAATACTTCCCGCAACATACGCCGCTCTACGGATTCCGGCGACAAAAAAGATTCGGGAGAAGATATCCTGAATGGAGACTCTCCTTTATCTTTCAGGTATACACGGAAACAATAACTTTTGTCGGCAGACAAATAAACAATGCTCAGTACAAAGCACACAGCCATTATGCCGATTCGCTGTTGCGCTGATTTGCCGATGTTCCGGTCTCTGGATAAAATCATCGTAATTAACCGCTATTTCGCATCACTCAGATAGGCACCTCACGTTTAAGACTTGTACGCAACGACATAAGAGTTTCCGTTTCGGTCACTCCGGGTATTTCCTGAATCTTACTGTTCACAAGTTCCATAAGATGTTCGTTATCACGTGCGTATAATTTAATCAGCATCGTATAAGGGCCGGTCGTATAGTGTATTTCGACGATTTCCGGTATTTCCTTTAATTTAGGGACAACATCTTTATACATTGATCCGCGTTCAAGTTTTATACCGATATACGTGCAAGTATTAAAACCCAGCATCTTCGGATTGATATGATAACCGGAGCCGACAATCGCTTTCGATTCGATAAGCCGTTGTACGCGCTGATGAATAGCAGCTCTTGATACACCACATGCCTCCGCCACTTCTTTAAAAGGGATTCTCGCATTCTTTGAAATAATCTCCAGAATCTGAAGATCCAACTTGTCAATTTTCTCTGTTTCGGACTTTTCCATTTCAGTTAATTTTCATAGTTATAATATGGCCCAAAGATAATAACTTTTCATTTAACCGCAAAAAAATAAAAACGATCCTTTTATTTGTAATATATTACTCTTATCCGGCGATAAAATACTACTTAAACCCGAAAGATCCGATAATTTTATCACCCTCATTTTTTATTTTCCCGGATTCCTGCGATTCATAAGTGAAAGTTAGTATATATGCTTTTTTATCTTTCACAAAATAGTTTTGTTCGATCTGTAGGCGATCGTTCCCGGCAAACCGGACATGATAATATTCCTGTCCACCGGCAATATATTTCTTTTTTTCTTTTACTTTGTATTTGCCATCGATTTTTTTCAATGACAATGATGTATATTTATCAAGGTTTATATCTTTAGTCAATCTTTCCGTCACAAGATTTACATTTTCCCGAAAAAGATCTCCGGCCGATGTAAGCCCCGACAATATACAAAAAACAGCGCCGTTCATATTTTCCCGCTTCTCCCAATCCTGCGGATAATAAAAAACAAAATCCTCTGTTTCAAACACGAACCAGTCCGAAGGAATTTCGGGTATATTTACCTGTTTCGTTTTCTGCGTGCACGACAATATAACCGCGAACACTGCATTTATAACCATATATTGGGTATGTTTCATTTTTCCGGTTTTTATATTTTTCATTTTTCAGATGGAGGCGTCAACGTTACAGACTCCGGATATAATTATTAAGCTGGGTGATCCGTCTTTCGTAATTGCTTTTCATTAAGCCAAGAGCCTCTTTGTAAGACAGGTGTTCGTCTTTATTATACGGCTCGTCAGTTCTCTGATTCCACCACATTTGTGCATCAACATCCTCCGATTCCTGCAACTTATAGCCATACTCCTCTATCAATGGTATA
>JAISEJ010000035.1 GCA_031264155.1 Tannerella sp.
CCGTGGGCGCGGGCGTCCATACATCGTGGGCGCAGTCGTCCATGCATCGTGAGTTAGTAAGCACAAAGTCATACCGCGTGAAGTATAATACCGGAAGCGGATACGCTCCCAGCCTGCTATGCAATGCGCAACCGGTCCGGGGATATGCCGGGCAATTGCGTAACATGAGTTACGAATTAATTTATGAGCAACGGATTTTTTGACCGATCTTCATAATCGCATTTTGAGTTATGTTGTTTAATTCACATAATTTCTCAATGCTTACGCCATATTTTTTGGACAGTAAATATAATGTGTCTCCCGACTGAATTGTATGATATACAACCCTGTCGTCGGAGGATGACGGCGGAATGGGGATTTCTATTTTTTTGTTTGTGGAGGGAGTAGCGTTAACCGCCGGCGTTTGCGGTGTATCCTGTTTCGCCGATTGAGTTTGTGTGGCCGGTAGAGTATTTTTGATTGCATTTGATGAAGCTTCTACCGTCACTTGTTTAGCCCGGAATTGGATGGCTTGTCCGATCGAAAGTGTTGACGTCTGCGAAATGCCGTTAAGACGGCATAATTCCGCGATTGTTGTTCCGTATTTGCGGGCAATGTGGCTTAACGTTTCGCCGCTTTTAACCCTGTGTACGGCTAATGCATCTGCCGAGGTGGAATAAATATTGCTTTTTTTACCGTTTATCTTTATGTTGTGAAATACATATTCGTCTTTATAGGGAGTTTTGTTTTCAAAATCAATGATCTCTGCCGGATTAATATCTTTGCCGAGAAAACGTGTTTCAAAATGAAGATGCGCCCCGCTTGAGCGTCCGGTATTTCCTCCCAACGCAATCGCTTCGCCCGCGCGCACGACCTGGTTCTCACTCGCCAGGAATTTGGATAAATGACCGTAAACAGTTTCAAGGCCATTGGGATGACGTAATACAAGATAATAACCGTAGCCTCTCCGTTCATAACTCTTGATTCTGACTTTCCCGTCAAAGGCGGCGCGTACCGTATCTCCGATCTGCAGGCCCAAATCAATGCCACGATGCATACGGCGGCGGCGAGGCCCATATTTTGAGGTGATTCTTATGTTCTCATTATCAATAGGCATTACGAATGATACACAATTGATACCGTACGAATCGGGAAAATCCATTTTTGTATTTAGGAACGGGTTTACATGTACCGTATCCCAGTTGGAATTATACAATTCATCAGCGGGAAACATCAGGTTTTCTGCCGCTATGAGTTCATTGAATTTTTCCAGTTTGGCAATAGCCAATTCGTCGGACATAATTTTTGTCGCAGATACGCGGTTTGCCATCAGTTCTGACGCCTGTTTGTTAAGACGTTCATTTGTTGAAGTTTCGTCAGCGGATTTTTCCTGTCCCGCTACATCCACATTTATTCCTATAATAAAACTACAACAAATAAAGAGTATATTTTGTATTTTCATACGCACATTCTTTAATATTCAACATCAATATAACATGGAACAAAACAAACCGATAATAAATTAAATCCTATATAACTAACTGTGAAATTAGACGTCCGTTTCATGAAACTGGAATTAAGTTCTTTAAAATCAGTATATCCGTTCTTCTCTATTTATTAATAAACGGGGCGGAATTCCTTCCGGATTATTACTTCCAACCCAAAAATCGGCTCCAAAGGTTGCAAATTCAAGTGAATAATCCAAGAAAATATTATGAAAATATGTTGATAATGTTTTGGATACATTCAAAATACACATATATTATACTTAAATACAACTATTTGCGTAATTATATGTTTTACAACATAAATGTATTAAAATGTCCTTTTGATATGACGCCAATCTATTTTTATTTATTTTTGTGTCGTTATAGTAAAAAATCGTATAGGATGATAAGTTATTGTACATATATAAAAATATCGGAATTGCCGTTTAAGATTACTTATAAGGACCGTATTCTGTTTATCGGCTCCTGTTTCGCCGATAACATAGGCAATAAGATGTCGGAGTACAGGTTTAACGTTGAGGTCAATCCGTTTGGCGTTTTGTATAATCCTTTGTCCGTATCTTCGGCCTGTAGATATATGTTGAATCCAGAGCCGTTTGTTGCGGACGATTTGTTTTTTTATAAGGGAATGTATCACAGTTTTGCGCATCACGGACGTTTTTCGGATGTTTCGGTTGATAAGTGCATTGCAGGGATCAACGAAGCGTTAAACCGTGCGGCGGCTTGTTTGCGAGCAAGTTCTTATTTGGCGGTTACATTTGGAACGGCTTATGTTTACCGTCTCGGCAGCAGTGGAGCCGTAGTTGCCAATTGTCATAAATTGCCCGATTCGAACTTTATCCGCGAACGTCTTACCATAAGCGATATTACGGATGAATGGTCTATGTTGCTCAATGAATTATGGCATATCAATCCGGCCCTGAAAATAATATTCACTGTCAGCCCGGTTCGTCATTGGAAAGACGGGGCGCATCTTAACCAGATAAGTAAATCTACATTGCTTTTGGCGGAACAGGCTTTGGCGGAGCAATATCCCGGACAAGTCCTGTATTTTCCGGCTTATGAATTAATGATGGATGAATTACGCGATTACCGGTTTTATGCCGAAGATATGATTCATCCGTCTCCATTGGCGATTAATTATATATGGGAAAGATTTTCGGAGACATACATGGGTCGGGAAACCCTCTCTTTTATGAAAGAAGTGGAAGCGATTAACAAAAATCTGAATCATAGACCTTCGACTTTTGATAATGAGGCGTATAAGCAATTTTTAATGCAAACATTATTAAAAATCCGACAATTACGGGATAAAAATCCCTATATTTGTATTTCGAAAGAAGAAAAAGAAATAGAAGAAAGATTAGGGAATTATTAACATAGAATCAAATGAACTATTCTATTAAAGAAGTAGCGGATATTATCGGAGCCGAATATCATTCCATGAGTGATGGGATTGTTTCTCGTCTTCTGACGGATAGCCGTACGCTTTCATTTCCTGAAACAAGTTTGTTTTTCGCTATTAAAACAAAAACAAACGATGGGCATAAGTATATTTATGATTTATATAAGTCGGGCGTAAGGAGTTTTGTCATTACGGATGAACCTTCCGGATTATATCAGATGCCGGATGCGAATTTTCTTTTTGTGAGAAATGTTACGGACGCATTGCGGCGACTTGCGGCTCATCACCGTAAATGTTTTTCCATACCTGTTATCGGAATAACGGGGAGCAACGGCAAGACGGTTGTCAAAGAACTCCTGTATCAGTTGATGCATACGGATTTTAATATTGTACGTTCTCCGCGCAGTTATAATTCTCAGATCGGCGTGCCGCTTTCCGTCTGGGAAATGAATGAACAGCATACGCTTGGTATTTTCGAAGCCGGCATTTCGAAACCGGACGAAATGGATAAATTACGTCCCGTGATTCTGCCGACCATAGGGCTAATCACAAACATAGGCGAAGCGCATCAGGAAAATTTCCACTCCGCCAAAGAAAAGTGCATGGAAAAACTGTCGCTTTTCATTGATAGCGATGTTATCATATACAACGCGGACGACAAGTCGATAGAGAATGCATTGGACGCCATGTGCCTTTCGTATAAGGCCATCGGATGGAGCCGTAAAGATACCGACTCCGCCCTGTTTGTTAATTCTATCGAAAAAGGTGATACCACAACCCGGTTGCGTTGTACGACGATGGGCATTGTTCACGAGTACGTCGTTCCTTTTACGGATGATGCTTTTATTGAAGATATCATTCATTGCATGACCATCATGTTTTATCTGAACCCGGCAGGTATCATCAACAAAGATGACGTCTTTGCATCCCTGGAGCCGGTGGCTATGCGCCTTGAGGTAAAGGACGGGACGAATGGATGCCGGCTTATCAACGATACTTATAACTCCGATATTAACTCATTGTCCGTTGCGCTTGATTTTCAGCAAAGCCGTCGTGCCGACAAGAAACTGAAAACTACGGTTATCCTTTCCGATATTTTGCAGACCGGGATGGCGCCCCGCTCATTGTATGGGAAAGTCGCGGAACTTCTTAGCCGGAAAAAGGTAGACCGCCTGATCGGCATAGGCCCCGATATTTGTGAATGTGCCCATTTGTTTAAAACGATGGAGACGGCTTTCCATACTTCTTCGTCCGGGTTTCTTCGTTCGTTTAAACCGGACATGTTTCGCGATGAAATCGTATTGATAAAAGGTTCCCGTTCGTTTCATTTCGAAAGTATAACGGCATTGCTTGAGAAGAAAGTGCATGAAACCATACTTGAAGTTAACCTTGACGCGATTGTTCATAATTTCAACTATTACCGTTCGCGGCTTCACCCGAAGACGAAAATGGTATGTATGGTGAAAGCCTTTGGATACGGCGTCGGTTCGTTTGAGCTGGCAAAGACGTTGCAGGAGCGCCGTTGCGATTATCTGGCCGTTGCCGTTGCCGATGAAGGCGAAGATTTGCGCCGGGAAGGCATCACCGTTCCTGTCATGGTGATGAACCCGGAGTTTAGCAGCTTTCATCTTTTATTTGACTACATGCTGGAGCCTGAAGTTTATAGCTTTCGTTTACTGGATATATTGATAAAAGAATCCATGCGTCGCGGCTTCATGTCATTTCCCATACATATTAAGATAGATACGGGAATGCATCGACTGGGATTCGAACCGGAAGATATACCGGAAATCTGCCGCAGGCTGAAGGCGCAGAACGGTCTGGTGGTGCGTTCCGTATTTTCGCATCTTGTGGGAAGCGATGCGCCCGAATTTGATGATTTCACTGAAAAGCAGGTGGATGAATATACCCGGGCTGCGGAGGCGCTTGAAAAAGGATTGGGGTATACCATACTGAAACATATACTGAACTCTGCCGGAATAGAAAGATTCCCGGATTATCAGAAAGATATGGTTCGTCTCGGCATCTCCCTGTACGGGATAAGCGCATCCGGGATGACGGAAGATTTACAATGCGTATGTTCGCTTAAGACCGTTATCCTGCAGATACGGAATGTGCCCCGGGGCGATTCGATCGGGTACGGGCGTAAAACTTTTGTCGAACGTGATTCCCGGATAGCGGTTATACCGATCGGATATGCCGACGGGCTGGATCGTCACTTGAGTAACGGAAACGGAGAAGTGCTCGTTCATGGCAAACGTTGTCCCATCGTGGGAAATATCTGCATGGATGCATGTATGATAGACGTCACGGATGTGGATGCGAATGAAGGTGATACGGTCATCATATTCAACGACGAGCTTACGGTTGATGAGCTTGCCGCTAAAATCGGGACAATACCCTACGAAATCCTGACATCGGTCTCCCCTCGCGTCAAACGCATTTATTATCGGGAATAAAAATCAAATAATAAGACATTTTGGTATTTAATGAATTTATATATATATGAGCATGTTACTCAAGGTTTACCCGGAAAATCCGAACCCAAAGATCATCCGGAAGGTTGTTGAAGTGTTGCAGGACGGTGGTTTGGTTATATATCCTACCGATACGATGTATGCGATCGGTTGTGATGCCCTGAATGTGCGCGCTGTCGAACAGATCTGCCGGATGAAGGGCGTAAATCCGCAAAAGAGTAATCTTTCCATTATCTGCTATGACCTGTCGGGCATAAGTGAACACGCGAAGGTCAGCAATGCCGTATTCAAGTTGATACGCGATTATTTGCCCGGCCCCTTTACGTTTATTTTACCGACAAGCAATAACCTGCCCAGGGTCTACAAAAACAGGAAAGAAGTCGGCATCCGTATGCCGGACAACCCCATTACCCGCGAAATATGCAAGGAGTTAGGGCATCCCGTCATGACAATGTCTGTCTATTATGATCCGGACGAACCGGAATATGCGACCGACCCCGAATTGATTTACGAGCGGTACGGCGCTGATGTGGATATTGTTATTGACGGGGGATATGGCGACGTCGAAGGCTCAACGGTTGTTGACTGCACAACGGAGCCTTTTGAAATAATCCGCCGGGGAAAAGGCCTGATTGAGCTGTAAACTGATGAACTTCCCGCTTCGCCGTCATGCAAAGCCGGCGGACGGTGACGGACAACCCGGTCACGATGCTGAAAAGCGAGTGGCCGGGGTTATTTTTTTGCGTTCAGTTCGGCGTAAGCAAAACGGTTTCTGTTTTTTAAGCAAAACAGATTTTATCTTATATATACTGTGCGCGGCACGGTTTTGTGCATTGCGCAGGTTTTGTAAGATGCCCCGCCCTCCCGGGTTAAAAAGCAATCCGTCGACAGACTGGAAAGCAACCCGTAGACGGCTTGGAAAGCAACCCATAGATAGTACTGGAAAGCAACCCGTAGATAGCTTGGAAAGCAACCCGTTTAGTGACGGAAAAGCGACCCACTCCCGGGAACAGTTTCCGTCCGCAATGCTGACGGAAGGGATCTCGACCGGAACTGCAATTTATACTTCATGCCGCATGGTTTTGTGTATTTGTGTATTGCGTGAGGGGCTTTCATTTCTTTTTCAATGATGCTACAACTAATACGGGATTGTCGTCTGCTTTTAATTTGTTAGCAAAATCACGGAATTTGATAGCCTCATTATCTTTTCTGTTTGATCCGGAATTTGCGTGACCGACATGTTCTTTGAATAAATGAGCTTCATAAAACTTATATAACCGGTTGTTTTCCTGTTTTTGAGGCCAGAAATCCATTCCGCCGTCATAATCATTGGGGATGCCTTCTTTTGAAGGAAAATATAACAGATCCTTACTTTGCTTATCATAATAGCACCTGTTGACTTTCGACTGATATTCGTACGAAATCAGAAGACAGCCTGCTGTTTCGTAAATTTCCTTAAAACCTACACATTTATCCAGCCTCTCAAAGGCTCCCATAAAATCGCTTCTTATATCCGTCGTAACCTCATATTTCCCGGCGCCAAGCAAATATTCGGGACGAAACGTATTCTCTCCGGTAATGGAATATACCGTATCATTCAGTGCATTCTCTTTCACATATATTTTGTCATCAAACCTGTAATAACTGTCGAAAGGAGTAAGAAATATGTTCGCACCTTCCGATCTCCCGTCCGGCGTACCATATATGGTATAGGGGACGGAACGCAGTCCCTGGCCGAGCAACTTATAATCCCGGTCACGAATTTCATACGTATAATCTTTTTTCCCCTTGTTATTCGGATATATCACCAAGTATTTATTATCGAAAAGCGCTTTTATAGAGCCTGTCGGTTCGCCATAATCATCAAGCGGCAGATGGGATATATATTCGCCGTTGAAATCATACATGTTCAAGCGATTCGGATTGTACGTCCTGATGAATATCCGCTGCAATTCTTCATCTGTGAAAATATGATCAATGTAATTGTATTCCCCCGGACCTTGTCCTTTTCTGCCCACCTGGGCAATAAAACGCCCGTTCTTGTCAAAGAAATATACGGCAGTCGATTTGCCGCAAAAAACGAGGATGTAGTTCGGGGTGACATCGTACGTGTAGATTTGACCGATCACACAGCGATCGTTTGTCTCCAGCGGAACGTATTCAACGGACGCAACGAGGTCATTCAGTTTGAGCTGCCCTTCGCGCCGGGCGTTAGGGTTAATTTCAATTTTTGACAAATCGGCCTGAGTTGTATTGCAGTCCGTCAAAAGGAAGGTTATAAAAGCACATAAAACACAGTATGCCGGCCGGATATTCATTTTGCATGTTCTCATTTATTTTTTACTTATAACAGGATTTAAATATTTTGTATTTCTAATTACGCTGCGAAATTATGAAAATAAAAATAAACGGGCGAGCTTTTTTGAATAAAAAGTATTTACATTTGCCGCACGTAATAAAAAACAGGATATGACAAAAGATGAATTGAAGATTGTATTTATGGGGACGCCGGATTTTGCCGTCGCAAGCCTGCGCGCCCTTGTCGAGGGAGGATATTGCGTTGCCGACGTAGTAACGATGCCGGATAAGGCGGTTGGGCGGCATGGAAGTGTGCTTCAGGCGTCGGCGGTGAAGCAGTATGCCGTTTCCGCGGGTTTGCCTGTGTTGCAGCCGGAGCGGCTCCGGGACGAGTCTTTTATCCGCGAATTGCAGGCCTTGCGGGCGGATCTGCAGGTTGTCGTGGCTTTCCGGATGTTGCCGGAAGTCATCTGGGACATGCCTCGCTTCGGGACGTTTAACCTGCACGCTTCCCTGCTCCCCCGCTATCGCGGAGCGGCGCCCATCAACCGCGCCATCATGAATGGCGAAACGGAAACAGGCGTGACAACCTTTTTCCTCGCACACGGGATGGACACCGGTCGCATCATCCGTCAGCGCCGCCTTCCGGTAGCGGAAACGGACGACGCCGGAACCGTGCACGATGCACTGATGACGATGGGAGCGACGCTTGTGACCGAGACGGTGGATATTTTGATCGCGGAGGACGGAAATGTCGAATCCATCCCGCAGGAAGCGTTCTGCAAAGACACTGGCGAACTGCCGACCGCACCTAAAATATTCACGGAGACATGCCGGATAAACTGGCAGCAGCCGACCGACCACATCTACAATTTCATACGGGGGCTATCCCCCTATCCGGCAGCATGGACGGAACTAATCGCCCCGAACGGTCGTCGCCTGTCGGCAAAAATATTCCAGACTGCAAAATACCTTGAAACACACACCCTTCATCCTGGTTCCGTCCGCACTGACGGCAAACATTTTATAGACATTGCAACGACGGATGGCTTCCTGCGCATCCTGTCGCTTCAGTTATCGGGCAAAAAGCGGATGCCGGCAAATGATTTTCTGAACGGCACGAAAATAGACGGCGCCTGGCGTTTTGAATAAAACGGATCTACAATGTTTTGTGTGTCGCGCCCGGCGCGGTTTCCAGCCTGCGTCGCTGTAGAGACGGGGCGCGCCCCGTCTCTACAGCCTTGGCACGGCGCCTAAGGGTTGACGGTCGTCGAGCAGGGCTTTAAGACTTTAAGACTTCAGTTGATGACATTGGGCTGGAGACTGCGCCGAGCTGAGGCAAACGCTATTCGCTGTTCAGGCGGTCGTAATGGCAGAAGAGCAGGTCGCCGCTGTCGTCGTGCAGATGCATGCCGTTGCCTTCGCAATAGCGGAACATGCGGCAATCGGCACATTTCCCCCGGCGCGCCCATTCGCGGTTGCGGAAGGTTTGGAATCCGCTCTCCCAGACATCCATGAAGCGGTCTTTGTAAATATTCCCCTGATGATAATTTGCCCGTATGCTCGGACAGCCGGAAATTGCGCCGTCCGCCAGCACCGAAGCAACGGATACGCCGGCGCTGCACTCGTAAAAATGGTCACGAACTTCCATCTCGTAACTTCCCAGGAAGCCTTCACATCCGTAACTCACCTTTATTTTGCCCTCCCTGCGGCACGCGCGGATGAAATCCATCAGTTCCCGGAACTGTCCGTTACTCAGCCGGAGTTCCGGTATCGAAGCGGCGCGTCCGACCGGGAAAACGGTAAATATGCGCCATCGTTCGACGCCCGTATCCGTCAGGAATTGTTTGAAGCGGGACAAATCGTTAAAATTCTTTTGATTTGTGCATGTCACGACATCCCATTTCACGCCGTCCGTCAGCGAAAGGGCCTTTATCGCCCTAACGGCACGGTCGAAACTGTCGGGATGGCAGCGCAGCCAGTTATGTTCCCCCCCGAAGCCGTCAAGGCTGATCGTTGCCGTCCGCATCCCCGCCGACAGCATGCTCTCCAATCGCCCGGCAAAAAGCAACCCGTTCGAGACGACGCCCCACGGAAAACCGCGCCTGTACAGCGCCAGCCCGCACTGCTCCAGATCCGTGCGCAACAACGCCTCGCCTCCCGTGAATATGACGAGCACCCTGTTCGGATTGACAAACGGCGTGACTTCGTCAATCACCCTGAAAAAATCGGTAGCCGGCATATCCGGCACGGACGACGATACGCGACAGTCACTGCCGCAATGCCGGCATGCCGCATTGCACCTCAACGTACATTCCCAGAAGAGCGTCCGTAATTCGTGCAGTTTTACCTTGTTCCGGTGGATTTTTCGAAACGCCTCGAGCGCAAGCCGTTTCCTGAAACTGATGGCATTATTCACTTTTCTTATTTTTCAGCTTGATGTTGATTCTCTTTTCCGCCCTGCCTTCAGACCAGCCTTTTCCTCCCTTCAGATCCGACTCGAAGAACGTGACTTTCACCGATTCCGCTTCAAACCGCTCTTTTTCAAATTTTATATGGATATTGATGGAATCGTTACCCGGCGTTCCACGATAGCTGTATCCAAAATCCCCGTTAGCCGAAGTCTGCAAAGTCTTCCGGATATCCTCGGTGATAACGTTACGGTCCGGTATAAAGTCTGATGTAGCACGGTAATGCATATCTACTTTGGAAACTGTAACATTTGCGCCCTGCAATCCCCGGCCATCCGGATCCGTCACTTTGCCGGATACGACAAACTCGGCATAAGGCGTACCGTATTCCATCCCCCCTATTCCAATAATGTTGCAGGATGAAAATCCGAATAAAGACATCAGCCCAGCCAGCGCCCAGTTCGTCCCTTTGATAAATTTGCGATTGAATCTTTTCATAAATCGAATGATTAAGTTGTATATATTTACTTCCCTTTATTTTTCAGTTTGATGCTGATTTTCTTTTCCGCCCTGCCTTTATACCATCTCTCTCCTCCTTTCAGATCCGAGCCGAAAAACGTGACTTTCGCCGAATCCGCTTCAAAGCGTGCATTTTCGGATAAGTCTTCAAACTTTATATGGACATTTACGGAATCGTTACCCGGCGTTCCATTATAATGGTATTCGAAAGCCCCGTTAGCCGAAGTCCGCGAAGTATCCCGGACTTCGTGCGTAATAACGTCCCGATCCGGGATAAAGCTCGATGTGGTACGTTGATGGTGATCTACCTTGGAAACAATAACGCCGATGCCCTGCAATCCTTGGTCATCCGCATCCGTCACTTTGCCAGATACGACAAACTCGGCATAAGGCGTACCGTATTCCTCTGTGCTCCCGCCATTAGTAATTTTTTCACAGGATGAAAACCCGAGTAAAGACATCAGTCCGGCTAATGCCCAGTTAGTTCCCTTGATGAATTCGCGATTAATTTTTTTCATAAATCAGTGATTAAATTGTATATATTCACTCCCCTTTATTTTTCAGTTTTATGTCGATTTTCTTTTCCGCCTTACCTTTATACCATCCTTCTCCTCCTTTCAGATCCGAGTCGAAGAACGTAATTTTTGCCGAATCCGTTTCAAAGCGTGCATTTTCGGATAAGTCTTCAAATTTTATGTAGATATTTAAGGAATCGTTACCCGGCATTCTGTAATACTGGTATTCGAAATCCCCGTTAGCCGAAGTCCGCAAAGTATCCCGGATTTCGTACGTAACAACATTTCGATCCGGCATAAAGCTCGACGTGGCACGCTGATGATGGTCTGCTTTAGAAACAATGACGCCGATGTCCTGCAATCCCCGGTCATCCGAATCCGTCACTTTGCCGGATACGACAAACTCGGCATAAGGCCAAACGGATCCACATACCATAGAAACTCCTTCGTTATCATTTTTTTCACAGGATGAAAATCCAAGCAAGGTTATCAGTCCGGCCAGCGCCCAGTTAGCTCCCTTGATGAATTTGCAATTGATTTTTTTCATAAATCAGTGATTAAATTGGATATATTCACTCCCCTTTATTTTTCAGTTTTATATCGATTTTCTTTTCCGCCCTGCCTTCATACCAGCCCTCTCCTCCTTTCAGATCCGAGCTGAAGAACGTAACTTTTTCCGAATCCGCTTCAAAGCGCGCATTTTCGGATAAGTCTTCAAATTTTATATGGATATTGATAGAATCGTTACCCGGCATTCCAGAATAATGGTATTCAAAATCCCCATTAGCCGAAGTCCGCGAAGTATCCCGGACTTCATGCGTAATAACGTTCCGATCCGGTATAAAACTCGATGTAGTGCGCTGATGGATATTTACTTTTGAAACAATGACGCCTATGTCCTGCAATCCCCGGTCATCCGAATCCGTCACTTTGCCGGATACAACAAACTCTGCATAAGGCGTACCGTATTCCACACTAAATCCTTCATTATCATTTGAAGGAATGTCATTTGAAGGAACAGAGAGTTCAGGTTCTTCACTGGATGGAGATTCCCCTCCGTTATCATATTCTTCACAGGATGAAAATCCAAGTAAGGATATCAACCCGGCCAATGCCCAATTTGTTCCCTTGATAAATTTGCGATTAATTTTTTTCATAAGTCAAATGATTTTTTGTACAAAAATAATATGTCTGTTTTGAATAAGCAAGTTTTTGTTTATAAAGACGTAAAATTCAAAGGAAACGCTGCATCCTGCGAATAAAAATATTTATATTTGCTGTCGAAAGCCCGTGTCCCGCCGGTAGAGTGTTGCACGAAGCTTGTTGAAAACGAAATTATGTCGGAGAAATAAAAATTTAAAATCATGATATTGGATATTTTGCTTATAGTGTTGGGTGCAGCTTGTTTGATTGCAGGAATATTGGGAAGTATGCTGCCGGCGCTTCCCGGCCCGCCTTTATCGTATGCCGGTTTGCTGCTATTGCATTTCACGGAGCGGGTGCAATTTACAACTGCTCAGCTTGTCCTGTGGCTGCTGCTGGTTCTGCTTACAATTTTGGCCGATTACCTGCTGCCGGCCTTGGGTGTGAAGAAATGGAACGGGAGCAAGTGGGGAAATATCGGCTGCATCATGGGAACGTTTGTCGGAGTATTCTTATTCCCGCCCTGGGGCATCATTCTGGGGCCTTTCGGGGGTGCCGTACTGGGAGAAATGCTGTTTGCCGGAAAAAAACGCCCGAAGCGCTGAAAGCAGGTTTCGGGGCATTTATAGGTTTTATATTAGGCACTATTTTAAAACTGTCAGTTTGCGGATGGTTTATATTTTGCTTTATAAAAGCTTTAGTTGTCAGTTAAATAAATCATCAAATCCGCTTTGCCGGGGTCTTTCGGGTTTTTCCTTTTTATGAGAGGGGGCGCATGGATCCTTCTCTTCTTCAGGGATATCGAACGTTTCACTTTCGGAGTATCCCAGTGACTTGTCGGCAAAAACCTTTTTCATGAAAAGAGCATATACGGGCAGCGCAACGTTTGCACCCTGGCCTTCCATTGTATCAAAATGGATAGACGGCTCTTCGCCTCCTACCCAACAACCGGCCACAATACTTGGCGTAAATCCCATAAACCAGCCGTCGGCTTGCTCTTGCGTCGTTCCTGTTTTTCCGCCCATAGGCGCTTTAAACCTGTATGTTCCGCGAAGGCGCACGGCTGTACCCCCGTCGACAACGCTTTGAAGCATGTTAAGCATTTTGTAGGCGGTTTCTTCCGGTAATACCTCGTTCACCTGTGGAGTAAATGCGGCAACCGTATTTCCGTAAATATCTTCTATATGAGTTACATACATCGGCTCTATGAGGATACCTTTGTTCGTGAATACGGTATAAGCGCTTACCATTTCGGCTATTGAGATGCTGGGCGTGCCGAGGCACATGGAAACAACAGGATCAATATAACCTTTCATCCCGTACGAACGGAGCAGGCGTTCAAGCGCATAAGGGGAAAAGTGTTTCATAATATATGCCGTTACCCAGTTGGACGAGTTTTGCAATCCCCATTGCAACGTGACTTCTTCGCCGATTCTTTTATTCGTTGAATTTTGGGGAGCCCATAATTTCTTTTGCTCATCCATAAGGTATTGCTGTACGTGAAGCATTTTATCACATGGCGTGAATCCGTCAATCATCGCTAACGAATAGACAAACGGCTTCATGGTCGAGCCGATCTGACGGCGTCCCGTCGTTACCATGTCATATTGGAAATTTGCAAAATCAATCCCGCCGACGTATGCTTTGACATGTCCCGTACGTGAGTCCATTGCCATAAACCCCGTGCGCAAGAATGTTTTATAATAAAGTATTGAGTCAAGAGGACTCATGATTGTATCCTTCACGCCTTCCCACGTGAAAACGGTCATTTCCGTTTTGGTTTTAAATACACGGGCAATTTCATCTTCGTCCGCTCCGTCTTCTTTCATTTTCCGGTAACGATGCGATTGATTTACCGCACGATTCAATATCCTGTTGATCTCTTTTTTTTTATCTGATACGGAAGCGGGGAAAGTAAAAGGAGCATATTCCCGGCCTTTCTTCTCACGGAAGAATCTCGGCTGGAGTTCTTTTCCTATATGTTCGCTGACGGCGTTCTCCGCATATTGCTGCATACGCGAATTTAATGTAGTATGAATTTTTAATCCGTCGGTGTATATATTATAATGACTGCCGTTTGATTTTACATTTTTATTGCACCAGCCGTATAAAGGATTGGTTTCCCACGAGATGGAATCTTCGGTGTATTTCTGCTGTTGCCATGACGGATAATCGCTACGAACGGGTTTTTGTGCAGTGAGCGTGCGGCGGAGATATTCTTTGAAATACGGGGCTAATCCTTCTTTGTGGTCGATGCGTTTAAAATCAGTTACTATTGGCAGTTCACACAACGAATCGCAAGTAGCTTTATCAAGGTATTTGTATCTTACCATTTGCCGCAGTACCGTATTGCGACGGTTTCTAGCGTGTTCGTTATATCTCACGGGGTTATATAACGAAGGATTTTTACACATACCTATCAATGTGGCTGCTTCTTCCGTTTTAAGGTTTTTGGGCGTTGTATTGAAATAAGTTCTTGAGGCCGACTGTATGCCGACAGCATTATAAAGGAAGTCAAATTTATTAAGATACATATTAATGATTTCCTCTTTTGTATAATATTTCTCCAGGCGAATGGCGATGACCCATTCGATAGGTTTTTGTAATATACGTTCGGTTACATTGCTTGCATTTGGGGAAAATAATTGTTTTGCAAGCTGCTGCGTAATCGTACTGCCGCCGCCGCCGCTTTTTTGCATTAATATTCCGCGTTTTATGATAGCACGCACAAGCCCTTTGACGTCAATCCCGCTATGTTTTGCAAACCGGTTGTCCTCCGTTGCGATAAGGGCTTGGACTAATTGCGGCGATAAGTCGCTGTATTTTACAAGTATGCGGTTGTCTTTGGCATTGGAATAACTTCCCAGCATAGTCTCGTCTTCGGAAATAATCTGCGAAGCATAACGGTCGATAGGGTTCTCCAACTGTTCTATGGGAGGCATATAACCAATGCTTCCGTTGGCTATCGCTGCAAAAATAAGTATCAATCCCAGTAAACATAATCCGAAACAACTCCAAATGGCGATGTTTATCTTTTTCCGGATTTCGGGAGCTATCTTATAATGGAACATAATTCTACTTGCTTTTTACGTTATTATTTGTTCAATTTAACTATTTCTGTTCCTGTTTCTTCTTCGTCCTCCTTAGAGGCTTTTTTCACGAAAAACGCGCTTAATTCATATAATCCGTATAGCGGGAAAAACACGGAACAGAGCGTGAACGGGTCGGTGCTTGGCGTGATGAGCGCGGCTGCTATCATTAATCCAACAACGGCATGACGACGGTATTTGTTAAAAAACGCACGGGTGAGCAGACCCATTTTTGACAGTAACCACGACACTAACGGCATCTCAAATACGATTCCCATAATAAATATCAGCATAAT
>JAISEJ010000091.1 GCA_031264155.1 Tannerella sp.
AAAAAATAACCCGTACCTTTGCGGCGTCAATTTAATTAAAAAATTAGATATAGATATGGATAAGAAAGTTGTATTTATCACCGGAGCTTCTTCCGGAATCGGACGCGCGACAGCGCAACTGCTGGCAAAGCACAATTATACCGTTTACGGCGCAGCACGGCGGATTGACCGCCTGAAAGAACTTGAACCGCAAGGCGTCAAACCGCTTGTCATGGACGTAACCGATGAAACGTCTGTCAGCAATGCGGTAAATGGAGTTATTAACAACGAGGGCAGGATCGACGTTTTAATCAACAATGCAGGTTACGGCGAATACGGCGCAGTAGAGGATGTAAGCATCGAAAACGCAAGGAAGCAACTGGATGTAAACCTGTTCGGACTGGCTCGCGTTACACAGCTGGTACTGCCCGTCATGCGCAAACAAAAAAGTGGAAAAATAGTGAACGTTACTTCTATCGGCGGAAAAATGGCGACGCCCATGGGCGGCTGGTATCATGCAAGCAAGTTTGCGGTAGAAGGATTGAGCGACAGCCTGCGTTTGGAAGTCAGGCAGTTTGGCATTGACGTTATTATCATTGAACCGGGTGGAATAAAAACCGAATGGGCAGGAATAGCCAATGATACAATGATGAAAGCTTCCGGACATTCGGCATATTCCCATTTTGCAGCAGCCGCCTCAAAAGCGACTTCCCTTGACGACAAGGTGCCGGAGCCGGTCGTAATTGCAGAATTAATCAAAAAAGCCATAGAAACCAAAAATCCGAAAGCAAGGTACGTAAAGGGATTTATGGCGAAACCGATTCTGTTTGCTAAAAAACTGTTGAGCGAAGCAATGTTTGATAAAGTTATTTTAAGCCAGTTTAAGTCATGAAAGCAGTTAGCAAAATAACCGCAAGTGTAGCGCTTGCCGGAATAATCGCAATCGCAGGCACAATATTCCCGCCTTGTTTTGCCAATAACACAAAAGATACAACTGTCGCCGTTGTCGGACAAAATGTTTTGCCGCCGGTTAATCCGGTCAAGGTGCTGATTGTTTATTATTCTCACAGCGGCAAGACGAAGGAAGTCGCCGAAATCATTGCACGACAAACCAGCGGAACGCTTTATCGCATAGAGACCGTCAAAGATTATTCGAGCATAAGTGTTTTTCACGCTCTCAGCGCCAAAAAAGAGCTGGAAAGCGGAAATCTTCCCGAACTCTCTACTGCCATTCCGGACATTAGCGGCTATGACCTTATTATAGTAGGTTCGCCTGTTTGGAGACATACTGTTGCCACGCCTGTTGTTTCATTTCTGGCGCAGTGCGACTTCGGCGAAAAGCCTGTCGCCGCATACGCCACCAACAAGGGAAACGTTGGTTCGTTCTTTACACTCTTTGAAGAGAAAGTCCGAAATGCCCGGTTGCTTCCCGGTGAAGAATTTCACAACAATCTGTCGGGCAAGGATGAATTAAGTCAAAAGATTTCGAAATGGCTGAACACCCTTGCAAGCGAAAGCACACTGCAAGCCGAACAAACTTCTGAACAATAAAGACACCCCATAATTTTAAGTCAATTCAAATGATAAATTCGGAGAATCAATTAATACAAAACATCCTGTTCAGTTGCGAAAAACAGAAAAGCCATGTCGCCGAACAGGTCGTACCGGAGCATGTCCTGCTTTATATCGTTGCGGGAAACGTCGAATTTCAAATAGAAGATGAACATCTCGTTGCGGAGCCCGGAAATATTATCCTCATACGCAGAAACAGGCTGACGAAAGCGACTAAAATCCCCTCTCCAGACACTCCCTGCAAGACTGTTAATATTTTTCTTACTCAGGAAATCATCCGGACATACGCCCTGCAAAACAACATCGGCATACAGGAGAGATACACGGGAAAGCCTTTGATTCGTCTGAATAAAAACATATTCCTCAAAACCTTTTTTGATTCGCTGATTCCCTATTTGCATCATCCCGGAAAATTGAGCCACAAAATGACACGGTTAAAAACCGACGAGGCACTTGAGTTGCTGCTGGACGCCCGCGATGGCATGGAATCATTCCTGTTTGACCTGAGTGAACCGTACAGGATAGATTTGGATAAATTCATCAGCGCCAATTTTATGTTCAATATTCCCATTTCGGAATTTGCCCGCCTCACGGGACGCAGCCTCTCAACCTTCAAAAGAGATTTCAAAAACATATATCACGACACACCTGAGAAATGGCTGAGGGAAAGACGTCTGAACGAAGCGCGACGCCTGATTATCCACGAGGGGAAAAAGCCGTCGGAAGTATATTATCAAGTCGGTTTCGAGAACTTTTCGCACTTTTCGGCAGCATATAAACAGTTGTTCGGGCACAATGCATCAGATACAAAATCTTTAGAAAATACAAATCTTTAATATTAAATTATATGTCAACAGAAGAAAACAACAATCCGGCGCAAAACGCGCCCAAAACGTTCTCCGAAATCATGGAGCAACTGAATGCAGTCCTGGACAAAGCTGCGAAGGCAGTCTCGGCAGGGACTCCGATTG
>JAISEJ010000116.1 GCA_031264155.1 Tannerella sp.
AATATTTTTATAGGTAAAAATATGGAAACAGCAATAGACGATGAAACCCGCAACAAAATTCGTTACCTGAATTTTATAATTATTCGGTTTGCCCGCGGATTCAAGATGCTTGTGCCGGAAGCATTCCACTACCTGGACCGGTATGGAGGGCTTGATTTCCTGAACGAACATTACGAATATGAACACACACAGTCTGAACACAATACTTGCATGACCCTGTTTCGTGTCTGTAAAAAAAACGGAGGCTGGCTGACATGAAAGTATTTCACGGCAGCGATACCCGCATTGAAAGAGCAAATCATACCGCGCCGGCTGTATTTGATCCTTAATTCTTGATTTTTAATTCTTAATTTTATAACACCATGAAACGTATCGTATGTATTTTGTTTGTGTCTCTCCTGGTAAGCATTGTGGCTTTTGCAGGGAATTATAAAAGTTTTAAAGTATCCGTGTACACGCGGGCCTATGAGGTGGAGAAAATGAAAGACCTGCATTGGCTCGATTCTACCTGGAATATCATCTCAAGCCAGGTCAAGGTTGATAAAATATACCTTGAAACGCATCGCGATTTGCTCATCGTGCCCGGCGAAACGTTGGAGCAGGCTAAGAAATTCTTCCTCGACAAGGGGATAGAAGTCGGCGGCGGCATTACTTATACCATCAACGAAGCCAACAGTTTTGAGACGTTTTGCTACTCGAACCCCGAACACCGGAAGATCGTTCAGGAGATAGCCGAACACACGGCGAAGTATTTCGACGACTTTATCCTCGACGACTTCTTCTTTACAAGCTGCAAATCGGACATCGAAATCAAAGCCAAAGGGACGAAAAGCTGGACACAGTATCGCCTCGAACTGATGACCGAAGCCGGACAAAACTTAGTGATTAAGCCGGCTAAAAAGGTAAACCCCAAGGTGAAAGTGATTATCAAATACCCAAACTGGTACGAGCACTTTCAGGGGCTTGGCTTCGACCTGAAGAACGGCCCGCAGCTATTCGACGGCGTATGGACGGGAACCGAAACGCGCGACCCTTCGTCGGCACAGCATCTTCAGAATTATTTGGGGTATAACATCGTCCGCTATTTCGAGAACCTGCGCCCCGGCCATAACTTCGGAGGATGGGTGGATAGCGGAGGCTCCGGCATGGGAATGGACCGTTATGCAGAACAGTTGTGGCTCACCTTCTTTGCCAAAGCGCCCGAGATGGCCCTCTTTGCCTACAACCAACTGATAGGCGTGGCGCTTCGTCCCGAACAACACCGCACTCCCTGGCAAGGGCAAGGCACGAGTTTCGATTACGACGAAATGATGAAACCCGTTAACCTGAACGGACAGACCGTCACCCCCACCACGATTGCCCGCGTAGCCGGATACACATTTGAATCCATCGACAAATTTATACACCAATTGGGCAAGCCGATCGGCATCAAAACATATAAACCGTTTCATACGCTCGGTGACGATTTCCTTCAAAACTATCTCGGTATGATCGGCCTGCCGATGGATGAATACTCCGAATTTCCCACCGACCAACAAGTAGTGCTCCTCACCGAACAGGCGAAGGGCGACCCCGACATCATCAACAAAATAAAAGGGCAGTTAACCAAAGGCAACGACATCGTAATCACCAGCGGACTACTGAACGCCATCCCCGAAAAGATAGCCGATATAGCCGAGCTACGCGCCGGTAAATACGCTTTGGTAAACGACTTCGGCTTCGCGGGAAAAACGGACAAGGATATCCTCATCAGACAAGTACTCTACCAAACCAACGATTCGTGGGAAACAATCAGCGCCGGACGTCCCCTCACGGGAGGTGTTAGCGGATACCCCATCGTACTGCGCGCCCCCTATTCCAAAGGCAACCTCTACGTGATAACCATCCCCGAAGACTTTGGCGATTTATACGAATACCCCACCGGCGTACTCAACGCCTTTCGCCAAATCCTGAGCAAAGACCTGGACGTACGCATAGATGCGCCGGCAAAAGTAGGCTTGTTTGTTTACGATAACGGCATGTTCATCGTAGAGTCGTTCCTCGACGAACCGATTACCATCCGGGTAAACACAACCGAAGATATTACCCGCATCACCGACGTTCTCACCGGCGTTACGATAGACAAACTACCGGAAACCAACGAAGAAGTAAGCATTTTCGGCAGACGTTTCCGTCCCGACAACAAAAATAATGTGTTCCGCATAACACTGATGCCGCATTCGTATAAAGTAGTTAAAATAGTCAGGTAGAGTTTAGAGTATAGAGTATAGAGTTTAGAGTTTACTTTGACTACTCTAAACTCTAATCTCTATACTCTAATCTCTAATCACTTTTAAAAGCTTCGCTTTTAAACTTTCTGCTTCGCTTTTTCGGATGCGGAGTGTCATTTTGCATTCCATATCGAATTGTTGGCAGATGATGGTGGGGTTGTCTGGTTTTACTATGCGCATGATGCTGTTGAGGCGGGGGTATTCAAAGGTGATTGTTATGTCTTCGTCTACCGTACGTTCAATGATTTCGGCATTGGCAATGGCGGACGCGGCGGCTGAACGGTAGGCTACGATGAGGCCGCTTGTTCCTAATTCAATACCGCCGAAATAGCGGGCGACGAGGATCAATACGTCGGTCAGCGTATGGGAGTTTATTTGTCCGAGAATGGGTTTGCCTGCCGTCGATGAAGGTTCGCCATCATCATTCGCGCGGAATGTTTTTCTGTCGCTGCCCAGCATATAAGCCCAGCAGACGTGGCGGGCGTCGTAGTATTTTTTACGGTATATATCCAATTGTTCCTTCACCTCATCTACCGTACGCACCGGGATAGCGTAGGCAATGAAGCGACTTCGCTTCTCGGTATAATATCCTTCGGCTACCTGACTGATGGTTCTGAAACTGTCGTCCTCCATTTTTACTTAATCGGGGATATGGGTTTGCTGTTCGTCGCGATACGCTTCGAAATCTTTCATGATTTCTTCTATTTCCTCCAAAAAATAAGGGTCTTTTACTTGCTGCTTAATAGCTTCGTAATAGGCTTTAATGGCCGGGAGCGCACAAATATCCTGTCCGCGCAGCACGAAATAAGGTTCTTCCTTTTCGATACACTGCTTAATCATTACTATCGGATTCTTCATAAAAAATGGTATTTGTTTTATCTATGGCTAAGTTCCCCTTTGAGTTACTTGCCTGTGGCTGTTTTACTTTTTATCATTTCTTCGGGCGTACCGGTAAAGAGTACTTTTCCCCCTTTGCGTCCTCCTTCGGGGCCCATATCAATCAGGTAATCGGCGCATTTGATTACATCCAGGTTATGCTCAATTACAAGTACCGTATTTCCTTTGTCTACCAATTTATTCAGTACGCTGAGCAGTATGCGGATATCCTCAAAGTGAAGCCCTGTCGTCGGTTCGTCTAATATATATAATGTCTTGCCGGTATCCCGTTTGGCCAGTTCGGTGGCTAATTTCACCCGTTGGCTTTCGCCGCCCGAAAGAGTAGTAGAGGGCTGTCCTAATTTGATATACCCTAAGCCTACGTCCTGAAGTACTTTTATCTTATGGAGGATAGAAGGCATATTTTCAAAGAACTCTACCGCCATATTGACGGTCATGTTGAGCACATCGGCAATTGATTTACCCCGGAAGCGCACTTCGAGTGTTTCCCTGTTGTAACGTTTACCATGGCATGCTTCGCAAGGTACAAGCACATCCGGCAGGAAGTTCATTTCACTACTTGTATACCCGTGGCCTTTACAGGTTTCGCACCGCCCGCCGGCTACATTGAAAGAAAACCGCCCCGGTTTATATCCCCGTATCTTCGATTCGGGCAACTCTACAAACAGATTCCGGATATCCGAGAATACGCCGGTATAAGTGGCCGGGTTACTTCGTGGAGAACGACCGATAGGCGACTGGTCTACATTCACGATTTTATCTATATTCTCGATACCCTCAATCGATTTATAAGGCAACGGATCTTCCAGCGAATGGTAAAAATGCTGGCTCAATATCGGTTGCAACGTATGGTTTATCAAGGTGGATTTACCGCTTCCCGATACGCCCGTAACACAAAGGAAAAGCCCTAAGGGGAAGGAAACGTCTACTTTTCGCAGGTTATTCCCGTGGGCGCCTTTAATCGTGATGAACTGGCCGTTGCCTTTTCTGCGTTCAACGGGGATGGCTATTTCCATCTTCCCGTTCAGATAGGCCGAAGTCAGCGTATCTGCCTGCATCATCTCGCCGGGCGTACCGGCAAAGACGATTTCTCCACCCAACCGTCCGGCCCTGGGGCCTAAATCAACAACATAATCGGCATTCAGCATCATCTCTTTGTCATGCTCTACTACGATGACCGAATTGCCCGTATCCCGCAATTGTTTCAGCGAATGGATCAACCGCAGATTGTCCCGCTGATGCAATCCGATACTGGGTTCGTCGAGTATATACAGAACGTTCACCAATTGGCTCCCTATCTGGGTGGCCAACCGGATACGCTGGCTTTCCCCACCCGATAAGCTGGCCGAAGCGCGGTTTAATGAAAGATATTCCAACCCTACATCTAACAGGAATTTAAGGCGCGAACGGATCTCTTTCAGTATCTCCACCGCAATTTGTTGCTGCTTCGCATCCATTTTATCTTCAATACCATCCAGCCATTCATCCAGTTCGGATATATCCATGGCCGATATCTCGGCAATATTTTTGCCGGCTATTATATAATGTAGGGCTTCTTTATTCAGGCGTTGCCCGTTACACTCCGGGCAAGCAGACATTTTGATAAATTGCTCCGCCCATTTT
Organism: Tannerella sp.; assembly: GCA_031264155.1. Lineage (GTDB taxonomy): Bacteria > Bacteroidota > Bacteroidia > Bacteroidales > Tannerellaceae > Tannerella. The sequence continues at coordinate 4,791 of JAISEJ010000116.1, forward strand.
TGTGCGGAAGCCGAGGCTTCGCTTTCCTGCTGCATCAGGATGTATTTGGCCACTCCTTCGTAAGAAAGGAAATAATTTGAATTCCCCAGCGATTCGTTTTTGATTTGCAGATGCTCGTCTGTTCCGTTCATGATTTCATCAATCGCCTCTTCGGGAATATCTTTTATCGGCGTTTTTATCGTTACCCCGTATTTTTCGCAGATAGCTTCTATCTGCCAGAATATGAGGGAGTTTTTATATTTACCCAAAGCCACGATACCGCCATTGTAAATACTTAGTGAAGGGTTCGGAACGATTTTTTCCATATCAAGCAGATTCACCAGCCCTAACCCTTTACATTTGGGGCAGGCTCCCTGCGGCGAATTAAAGGAAAAGTTATGCGGCGCCGGTTCGCTGTACGACAATCCTGTCTGAGGGTCCATCAACCGGCGGCTGTAATGGCATATCTCGTCCGTTTCCGCATCCAGTATCATCACCAGGCCATCCCCTTGCTTCATGGCAATCCGCAGGCTCTCTTTCAAACGGCGTTCGTCGGAAGCCGATACAACCAGCTTATCTATCACCACTTCTACGTTGTGCATCTTGTAGCGGTCGAGTTTCATACCACGAAGTATCTCTTTCAACTCGCCATCTACGCGTACATATAAATATCCCTTTTTCCGTACCTGTTCGAACAGTTCTTTATAGTGCCCTTTCCTGTTTCTGACCAAAGGAGCCAGGATAAACGTTTTTTTTCCCTGATACTTATCAAGGATCAGTTGCAATACCTGCTCTTCGGTGTATTTCACCATCTTCTCCCCGGTCAGGTACGAATAAGCATCCCCAGCCCTTGCATACAACAGACGGAAAAAGTCGTACACCTCGGTAGTCGTGCCAACGGTCGAACGCGGATTCCGGTTCGTCGTTTTCTGTTCGATAGAGATAACAGGGCTCAGGCCGGTAATCTTGTCTACATCCGGCCGGTCCATATTACCTAAGAAATGACGGGCATAAGCCGAAAAAGTTTCTATATACCGGCGTTGCCCTTCAGCAAAGATCGTATCGAAAGCCAACGACGATTTCCCGCTCCCACTCATCCCGGTAATAACCGTCAGCTTATTACGCGGAATATCAATATCTATATTTTTCAGATTATGAACGCGGGCCCCCAACACAGAGATGAGGCCGCCTTCCAATGCTTGTTTGTCCTGTATCATTTTTACACCTATTCAACTTTCACCCAAAGCGAAC
>JAISEJ010000155.1 GCA_031264155.1 Tannerella sp.
TACAACCTGACCAACGGCAGTCCGTATACGCTGACGGGTGACATCGACAGAATCACGCCGACGCCCGCCGCGCTTGACTTCACCCTGAGCGACGTCGCCTACGACGGCCTGGCGCATCCTGTGACGGTTACGCCCGCGTCCGGCGTCGCAGGCCTCGGCGCAATCACGGTATATTACAACGGCAGCACGACCCCGCCGGTCGCCGCCGACACGTATGCCGTCACGGTCGACATCGCTGGCGACGGTATGAACTACCTCGCCGCCCCCGGCCTGACGCTCGGCAGCTATAAGATAACCGGCATCCCGCCAACGTCCGCCGACCTTGACTTCCACCTGAGCGACGTCACCTATGACGGCTCGGCGCATCCCGTGACGGTTACATTCAAAGCCGGCAGCGCCGGCTTCGGTGCAATCACCGCCGTAAAATACAACGGCAGCGCCACCCCGCCGACCGCCGCCGGCGCCTACACCCTCACGGTGGACATCGCCGCCGGCACGGGCCATGCCGCCATCGACAACCTGACGCTGGGCACGTTCATCATCGCCAAAGCCAAGCCCACGCTCGCCGCGCTTGACTTCACCCTGGGCGACATCGCCTGCACCGGCGTACCCTATCCCGTACCTATCATCCCTGCAAAGGACATCGAAGGCCTGGGCGCAATCACGGTATATTATAACGGCAGCGCCACCGTACCGGTCGATCCGGGCGAGTACACCGTCACAATCGACATTGCCGAGGGCGACAACTACGCCGCCATCACCGGCCTGCCGCTCGGCGCGTTCACCATCCAGGAGCCTCCGATCCCCATACCGACACACTTCCGCGTACTGCTCCCGTCCGTCGCCGGCCTGACGACCGACCCGCCCGCCGGCACGTACAACGTCAGCCGCGGCGCGAACTTCACGTTCACGCTGACGCCCGACGTTCCCTCCGAGGACGGCACGCCCCCGCAGGTGCAGACGAACCGCCCGACACCCGACCGGCCGAACGCCTCCGGCATCCGGATCACGCCGAATGCGGACGGCAGTTACACGGTCGTCATCATCGGCATCCGGCAGGACATTGAGATTACTCTCGCCGTCGCGGACAGTAAGTCCGATCCCACGGACAGTGAATCAGTCGCCGCCGCAGGCCTGGAGGTTTATAGCGCTCCCGGCGCTATCGTCGTCGCGAACAGGCGGCCTGATGTGGCTACCGTGCGGGTTTACAATCTTGCCGGGACGCTTGTCCGGCTGACGACTGTCCCGCCGGGCACGGCGCACTTAGCTGTTTCGGCAGGCATCTATATTGTCACCGACGGTGTCACCTTTCGCCGGAAAACGGTTGTTTTGCGGTAGGCTTTAAGTCTTCAAGTCTTTCAGTCTTTGAGACTGAAAAAAGCGTACCCGCTTTTTCCAACAAAAAAAGAAGTCCCGGCCTGTGAAGGGCGGGACTTCTTTTGGGGATACGGCAGCGGCGCGATGCTTCGCGCCGCTATCTATTAAAAAATTAGATATGTCGCCTCCGGGTATAGGCAGGAATAATTTTGAATAACTCAATTATTTGATTATTTTTGCACGTCGAAACTGCATTTTGAAAACAATATTATAATGGATTTTAAAGAATTGCTGAAAATAGACGGGGACGAAAATGACGCCGGAATAATAACGATGCTTCAAGCGTCGAGGCTTCCTGTTGTTTTATACGGGGCGACAGTCGATGTGGCGGATCAGATCGTGAAAAAGCTGTCGTCTCACGGTATCGAAATATCGGCAGTGGCGTTTGATGACGAATCTCCGCTTATGACCGGACAGACGGTTTGCCTGAAAGAAGCGGAAACGGTCGGGACAAAGGAGTTTGACGAAAAAACACCGGCTTATCATGTGATTATCGGCTTTGTGAAAGGATACGGCAACGTGTCCGGCATAACGGCCAGGTTCAAAAATGCAAAGTCCGTTTCGTATCTTTCCGAAATATTCGATATGGAGATTATTACATCTTCTTTTGTCCGGGAAAATAGGGCGTTTTTAGGAGAATTTTATGAAAATCTTCAGGATCAACATTCAAAAGATTCATTCGTAGCTTATCTGTTAAGCAAAACCCGGCAGGATATGAAATATCTTCCTCCGGTGTTTGATAAGGTTCAGTATTTTCCGAAGGGGATCGTTGAATTTTCGGCTCATGAATCCTATTTTGACTGCGGAGCGTTTACTGGCGATACGATTGCCGGTTTTTTGAAAGCGACCGGCGGTTTGTACCGTCATATCTGGGCTGCCGAACCGGACAGGTCGAATTATGAACAGTTGCTGAACTATGTGGCCGGTGAAAAGCTCACGGATATAGATGTTATAAATAAAGGTATATACGGCTATGCCGGCAGGCTGCCTTTCCGGGAAGACGGCACGATGCTTTCCATGATTTCGGACGGCGCGGATCATGATATCGAAGTTGACACGATTGACCATATTGTGGGCGGAGATCCGGTTACATATATAAAAATGGATGTCGAGGGAGCGGAACTGCAGGCTTTGAAAGGGGCGGAACAGACGATACGGAACAACAGGCCTGTTCTGGGAATAAGCATTTATCATAAGCAACGCGATTTGATAAATATCCCCGGATATATAAAAGAGATTGTGCCGGAATACAGGTTTTATTTTAGGGTACATAAGAAGTTGGCGATAGATACGGTTTTGTATGCCGTCATCATGTGAGATTTAAGTTTTAAACATATTAATAATAAAAACAATTCATTATGAGAAACAGGATGTTAAAATCAGGAATGATACTGTTGGTATCGTGTGCCGGTTTGTCTTCATTTGCTCAAAAGACTTATCCGGAACCGGAAAGGATGAGGCCGGGAATGTCCGAATTTTGGTTGCCTCAACCGGCAATTGTGACCCCCGGTAATATAACGACAAACTCTGCACCGTCGGATGCTATCGTTTTATTTGACGGGAAAGATTTGTCGGCATGGGAAAACGCGCAGACAAAAGGCGCTGCCGAATGGATCGTGAACAGCGACGGTTCGTTTACCGTAAATAAGAAGCAGGGAGATATTCAAACTAAGGAGGCATTTGAAAATTTCCAGTTGCATATCGAATGGCGTATACCGGTTAATATTGCCGGAGAAAGCCAGGGACGCGGAAACAGTGGCGTTTACCTGCAGGGAAAATATGAACTGCAAGTTCTGGACAGTTATGGAAACGAGACTTATTCGAATGGCCAGGCCGGAAGTATTTACAAGCAATCGCGCCCGCTGGTAAACGCCATGCGCAAGCCGGGAGAGTGGAATGTGTATGATGTTATTTATACGGCTCCTGTATTTAAGGAAGACGGTACATACCGCGTAGCTCCGCAAGTGACGGTTTTGCACAACGGCATTGTCGTGCAAAACAATACCACGATTGTCGGGACTACCGAATACATCGGTTTCCCGAAGGTGGAGAAACATGGCGCCGGCCCCATTATCCTGCAAAGTCACGGCGACCCGAGCGAACCGATTAGTTTCCGTAATATCTGGATACGAAAGTTGTAGGAATAAAAAGAAAGTCCGGTAATTTCCGAGAAGGAAAACCGGACTTTTTTAGCATTGTTGATAATTTGTTGGAATAAAAATTGCCAATGAATATTATAAATAAAATTTTTATAGATATGTTTGTGGCCCGAAAATAAATTAATTAGATAAAAATAGTATGAACAATTCCTTTTTCAGCCGTTTTACCCCTAAGGAACCTAAATTTTTTCCTTTGTTTAAAGAACTTTCCGCTGTGTTGCTGAAAGCTTCGGATTTGCTTATGGAATGTATGGAGACAAATGATCATGAGAAACAGGATGAATATTACCGCATGATTAAAGATCAGGAACGATTGGGGGATAAATTGTCGCATCGTATTTTTGATGAGTTAAACGCTACTTTTATTACGCCTTTTGACCGGGAAGATTTGCACGATTTGGCCATGTGCCTGGATGATGTGCTGGATGGAATTAACAGTTCGGCAAAACGGATAGCGCTGTATAAGCCTAAAAGCATTCCCGATAATGCGCGAGAATTAGCCAAATTGATAAGAGACGCTTCGGAATGTCTGGGCAAGATTACGGAATCGCTGGATTCCTTGAGGAAAGACTCGTCCAGGATTAAAGCGTACTGCAAAGATTTGCATGATATCGAAAATAAAGCGGATGATGTATATGAGCTTTTTGTTATAGAGCTGTTTGAAAACGAAAAAGACGGCATCGAACTGTTTAAACTGAAAGAGATTTTATATGAAATGGAAAAGACTACAGATATGGCAGAGTATGTAGGTAAGATTGTAAGAACGATTATTATAAAGTACGCATAAAACGCCTTCCCGATGGAATTATTGATAGCTATTATCGCTCTTTGTCTTATTTTTGATTTTATCAACGGATTTCACGACGCCGCCAATTCTATCGCCACAATCGTATCCACCAAAGTTCTGACGCCGTTTCAGGCGGTGCTGTGGGCTGCGTTTTTTAATTTTACGGCATTTTTTATAGCTAAATATATCATTGGCGAATTTGGAATTGCAAACACCGTTTCGAAAACCGTATTTGAGCAATACATCACGCTACCGGTCATATTATCCGGGATAATCGCCGCCATTATCTGGAATCTGGCGACCTGGTGGTTCGGGATTCCTTCGTCGTCATCCCATACGCTTATCGGAGGGTTTGCTGGGGCAGCTATTATGGCAAGTGGTTTTAAGGCGATACAAAGCATTGTGATTATAAAAATTGCCGCGTTTATATTCCTGGCTCCCATCATTGGTATGATAATAGCGTTGTTGCTTACGATAGTCGTAATGTATATATGTAAAAAGGCCAATCCGTACAAGGCCGAATCGTGGTTTAAAAAATTGCAGTTAGTATCGTCCGCACTTTTCAGCGTAGGGCATGGCCTTAATGATTCGCAGAAGGTTATGGGCATTATTGCGGCGGCTATGATTGCCGCGCATCCGATGGGATTGGGGATAGGCATCGAATCAATAGAAGACCTTCCGAACTGGGTGGCTTTTTCCTGTTTTACGATGATTTCGTTCGGTACAATGTCGGGAGGCTGGAAGATTGTGAAAACAATGGGTTCGAGTATTACAAAAGTAACCCCGCTGGAAGGCATGATTGCGGAAACATCCGGCGCCTTGACGCTTTACCTGACGGAATACCTGAAAATCCCGGTAAGTACGACGCATACCATAACAGGCGCAATCATTGGAGTGGGTGCTACAAAACGCCTGTCGGCCGTGCGCTGGGGCATAACTAAAAACCTGCTCGTCGCATGGATACTGACAATACCGGTCAGCGCCCTGTTGGCGGCAATCATTTATTCAATCGAATCTTTCTTTGTGTGACCGTGTTATCTTTGTTTTTTTTGAAAAAAAATAACAGTTTGTTTGGAGGTATAAAAGAAAATCGTATATTTGCAACCGAAAATGATTGAGAGATGAGAAATTACTTTAATACATATTTTTATTTTTACTTTTACTTTAGTAGGTGAAGGCAGGAATTTTATATGTATTGAAGATTGAGAAAATAAATTGAGATTTAAATATAAAAGTCCTGCCGGAACAACGGCAGGACTTTTTTTTAGTTGAGAATCATACTTTGTAATTCATAATTTTAAAATAATTTACAGATGAAAAAAGTTGCAATTCAGGGGATTTTGGGTTCGTATCACGATGTGGCAGCCCATAACTATTTTGAGGGGGAAGACATTGAAATTATAGGGTGCAGTACATTCAAGGACGTCATAAAGCAAATACATGACGACTCCTCCGTAATAGGCCTTATGGCAATAGAAAACACGATTGCCGGAAGTTTGTTGCAGAATCATGAACTCCTGCGGCAAAGCGAGTGCTCGGTTATCGGGGAATATAAGCTGCGCATATCACATTCGCTTGCAGCTCTGCCGGGGACAAGCCTGTCGGAAGTGAAAGAGGTTAATTCCCATCCGATAGCTTTGATGCAGTGCGCCGAATATCTGGGGACATTGCCGGGCATAAAGATTGTAGAGACGGAAGATACGGCGATGAGCGCAAAATGGATTGCCGAAAATAAACGACAGGGACATGCTGCTGTGTGTGGTAAATATGCGGCGAAAATCTATGGACTGGATGTGCTTGCCGAAGGAATAGAAACGAATAACCGGAATTTTACCCGTTTTCTCGTTCTTGCCGACAAATGGAACGTCGGGGATGTGATGAAAAATACGGTGAAAAATAAATCATCCGTCGTTTTTGCTTTGCCTCATACTTCGGGAAGCCTTTCAAAAGTATTGACTATATTGTCGTTTTATGATATGAACCTGACGAAGATACAGTCACTTCCTATTATCGGGCGGGAATGGGAATATTTATTTTACGTAAATTTGACATATATGGATTATACTCGTTATAAACAGGCTTTGGATGCCATCATACCATTAACTAAGGACTTGAAAATTTTAGGAGAATATGCGGAAGGACAACAAAGTGTGTAATATTTGTCCGGCCGACCGTGTCGGGAGTGTGGAAGAATATTACTTTTCGAAGAAACTGAAAGAAGTTGCGGAGATGAATGTCGCCGGCAAAGACGTGATTAATCTTGGCATTGGCAGCCCGGATATGCCTCCTTCCGAGCAGGTTATTGATGTTTTTTGCCGCGAAGTGCAAAAAGACGACGTGCATGGTTATCAGCCTTATGTAGGTATACCGGCCTTGCGCGAGGGGTTTGCAGAATGGTATCGGAGGTGGTATGACGTAGACCTTGACCCCAAAAAGGAGATACAGCCTTTGATAGGCTCCAAAGAGGGCATATTGCATATCTCGCTGGCTTTTCTTAATCCGGGCGACGGCGTGCTGACGCCCAATCCGGGATATCCGACCTATACTTCGGTAAGCAAACTTGTCGGCGCAGATATCGTTTCGTATAAATTAGATGAAAATAACGGCTGGTATCCCGATTTTGATGAGCTTGAACGATTGCTTGACGAAAGGCGCAACGAGGGCAAGCCTGCCGTCAGGCTTATGTGGACGAATTATCCCAATATGCCTACAGGCGCCGATTCGAGTGTGAGTTTATATGAACGGTTGGTGGATTTCGGGTATCGCCATGGGATTATTATATGTAATGACAACCCGTACGGTTTTATTCTGAATGAACATCCGCGAAGCATATTAAGCATTCCGGGCGCTAAAGATATATGTATTGAAATGAATTCGATGAGCAAGTCGCATAATATGCCGGGCTGGCGTATGGCGATGCTTGCGTCGAATGCCCGGTTTGTGCAATGGATATTGAAAGTGAAAAGTAATGTTGATTCCGGGCAGTTCCGTCCGATGCAATCGGCCGTCGTGGAAGCCCTTAAAGCCGGGAAGGACTGGTATGAAGGTATGAACGACGTCTATCGCAGCCGTCGCGCCCTTGCCGGACAAATAATGGAGGCTTTAGGTTGTACGTACGACGGGAAACAGGTTGGAATGTTTTTGTGGGGTCGCATATCCGGTGAGGTGGAAAGTGGAGAAGCTCTTGCCGATGCGGTATTATATGAAGCGAACGTATTTATTACCCCCGGCTTCATCTTCGGGAGCGCCGGCGACAGGTATGTGCGCGTATCGCTTTGCTGTAAGAATCATACGCTGGAAAAAGCGCTTGAAAGAGTAAAGAAATTAAAAATAGGAAATTAAATAACTGTAAACAGATGAAAGAATTAGAATTACAATCAATTTTACTGCCGGGTGTGGAAGATAAGCGTCCGTTGGTGATTGCGGGTCCGTGCAGTGCGGAGACAGAAGAACAGGTGATGAGTACAGCGAAGGCCCTGGCTGCAAAAGAAATAAAGATATTCCGTGCAGGAATATGGAAACCGCGTACAAAGCCAGGCGGATTTGAAGGCGTCGGTTCGGCAGGCTTGCAATGGTTGAAACGGGTTAAGGAAGAAACCGGCATGTATGTATCGACGGAGGTTGCTACGCGCGACCATGTATTTGAAGCCCTTAAAGCCGGGATTGATATTTTGTGGATAGGAGCGCGTACTTCGGCAAATCCTTTTGCCGTTCAGGAGATTGCCGATGCATTGCAGGGCGTTGACATGCCTGTTTTGATCAAGAATCCCGTCAATCCCGATATAGAGTTGTGGATAGGAGCCATAGAACGTATTTATGGGGCGGGCCTTCACCGGATAGGCGTTATTCATCGCGGATTTAGTTCGTATGATAAGAAAATGTACCGCAATTTGCCGTTATGGCACATACCGATAGAGCTGCGCCGTCGTTATCCCGATCTTCCTATCATCTGCGACCCGAGCCATATCGGCGGTAAGCGCGAACTTGTTGCACCGCTGTGTCAGCAGGCAATGGATCTTAATTTTAACGGTTTGATTATAGAATCACATTGTAATCCCGATGAAGCGTGGAGTGATGCGTCGCAACAGATCACCCCCGACGTGCTGGACTATGTGCTGAACCTTCTTGTCATACGGGATGCTACGCAGACGACGGAAAACCTTAAGGAGTTGCGTCACCAGATAGACACCATAGACGAAGGCATGCTTGAACTTCTTGCCAAACGTATGCGTATATCGCGTGAGATCGGCATATACAAAAAGGAACATAATATACCGATTCTGCAGACGTCGCGTTATGGCGAGATACTGGATAACCGTGCAAAAATGGGCGTTGCTATGGATTTGCATATTGATTTTGTGAAGAAGATTCTTAGCGAGATACATGAAGAATCCGTTCGTCAGCAGATGATAATCATGAATAAATAGGAGGAAGAATATGAAGATATTGATATTGGGTGCGGGAAAAATGGGTTCGTTCTTCACCGACCTGCTTAGTTTTGATCATGTAGTGGCTGTATTGGAAAAGGATCCCCTGCGTATGCGTTTTATTTACAATGCGATTCGCATGCAGTCGCCGGAGGAGATAAAAGGCTTTGATCCTGACCTTATCATAAATTGTGTAACGCTTAATTATACAATTGACGCATTCAAGCTGGCATTTCCGTATCTGAAACCGAATTGTATCATTTCGGATATCGCATCGGTGAAAACCAATCTTAAAGAATTTTATGCAACGTGCGGATTCCCTTACGTATCAACTCACCCGATGTTCGGGCCAACGTTTGCCAATCTTGCAAACCTTGCAAAAGAGAATACGATTATTATTTCAGAGGGAGACTATCTGGGAAGAATCTTTTTTAAAGATTTGTATGACCGGTTGAAACTTAATGTTTTTGAATATACGTTTGAAGAACATGACCGGGTTGTCGCCTATTCGCTTGGCATTCCGTTTGCCTCTACGCTGGTGTTTGCGGCGACAATGGTACATCAGGATGCGCCGGGTACGACCTTCAAGCGCCACATGAAGATTGCCCGCGGCCTTTTGTCCGAAGACGATTATCTGCTGACCGAGATCCTGTTTAATCCCCGCACCCCTAATCAGATAGCGCGTATCCGGGAACAGCTGACGACATTACAGGAAATCATTGCAGCGAAAGATACGGAACGGATGAAGGAATTTCTCGAAAATATAAGGGAGAAGATCAAATAACGGGGGAACGCCGGCGCAGCCTGTTTTTCAGAAAACAGGAGCTTTTATCCCGAAATAAAAGCCTCCTTCACCCATTCTGTTGATGGCGTAGCTGCAATTGAGTACAATATCGTAGTAAGTTACGAGGTCAAGGCCGATACCGCTTCCCCACAGGAACGTGTTTGCCAGCGTATTGCTTTCGTGACGATATGAATTGTGTGCATATCCTATGTCGTACATCAGTTTGGCGTACAGGGTGAAATGTATTTTTGTGAATTTTGCGGAAGTTTTTTTGGGCATAAGATTGAAAATTCTTTTAGGCATAATCAGAAAGCGCAAGTCGTTGTTGAGGATTGTATAATGCTGGCCGTCGATAACATAATAATCATATCCCGTGATATACCGGTCTTCGTATCCGACATGGCGGTCGTAAATATACGCCCGTTTGTTTTTGAACGAAGCTCCGCCATTTAGCCTTGAACTCCAGAACCAGCGGGGGAAAAATTCCTTGTAGTATTGAAGTTTCAGATTAAGTTCCCCGTAGAAAAAGCGCATTTTATCGGCGGTTATTCCCGTCAGTTCCGTACTGATGTAATAACCTTTTGTCGGGTAAACGATATAATCGCGGTGTTCGTAACTGTAATTGTATGAAAAGCGGAATGTATTGTTTACAAGACGGTCCGTCCCCCAGTAGTCTTTATTTAAAGATAATATAGTGTCGCCCAGGCGCACCCACTGGTATCCGACGTCAAAAGAATGTATCATGCGGATTCCCGGCCGGTAGGAATAGTTGACTGAACCTTCAACCGAACTTTCCAGGAATTTGTCGGGATTTTTCACATAAATCACTTTATCGTTTGCAGAGTGAGTGCTGAGCGTTTTGTTAAATAAGGCATTGATGCTGAAACTCAGGAGTTGGGTACGCTTTTTGTCTAATGCAATATTCGAATATCCCAGCCTTCCGCCCTTTTCATATCCGAAATAATCGCTTAACGTGATTTTATGCCTCATGCCGAAGACGTTATAAATCCGCATGCCCCAACCGATGGTTATGCGGTTAAATTCTCTTTCGTGCAGCCAGTTACTTAGATTGCGATCTTCCAGTTTAAGGCTGACCTGCGGCCAGTAATACCATCTCTCTTCGACGCGAATTGTTACGATACACGACAAACAGTCCGACCGGTCAAGCGTATCGGGTATGTAATCAACATAAACATAGTTAAAAAGCGATACATTATTCAGGTTTTCCGTTGTGACATTCAACAGATGAATGAGTTTGTCTTCCGGCATAACGTCTCCCGTGCGGAACGGCAGTTCCCGCATAATCGTAAAATCTTTCGTTTGCTTATTACCGGATATACGAATCTCCGATATGCAAATATCGGATGCAATCAAATCTCCATACATTCCAAACGCCAGAGAGATACACGCAATTATTTTCGTTACAATTATTTTCATTGCCCCAAATATAGCGCTATTTTTTATGAATTATTCGAAAAAAACAAAAATTATGACGTGCATATTGTTTTTTGTACGAAAATGCCCTTTATTTTGCTTTTATTCAATCATGATGTTTTTTTATTCCGATTAATATCTTACATTTGCAGGTAATATGAAAACAATTATTAAATAAGTTATATCTATGAAATCTATTTCACGAAGGACAGCTATTAAGGCTGCATTGGCAGGAGGCGCCGTTCTGGTGACGGGTAATATGAACGCTGCCGTTAACCGGTCGAAAAAGGAGAAAAAAGAAGAAAAGGAACCGCTGAAAGGAAACATTCGCCATTCGGTCAGTAAATGGTGCTTCGGCAGTTATCCGCTGGACGAATTTTGTGATATTTGCAAAAATATCGGAATCGAATCGGTCGAACTGTTAGACCCGAAAGACTGGCCGGTTGTCCGGGAGCATGGCCTGACCGTTGCAATGGCGCAGGGCGCAGGTTTGGGAATTGACCGCGGGTTTAATGACCCGAAGCTGCATGATGAACTGGTGGAAAGCTACGAAAAAGTCATACCAATGGTAGCGGAAGCCGGACTGACGAACCTGATTTGTTTTGCGGGAAAACGTAATGGCGTCACTGATCTGCAGGGCTGGGAGAATTGCGAAAAAGGACTGAAACGGATAATGCCCGTAGCCGAAAAGCATAACGTAGTGCTGACAATGGAACTGCTGAACAGCGTGGGACACAAGGATTACCTGTGCGACCACACCGTATGGGGCGTGGAACTTTGCCGGCGTGTAGGTTCGCCCAATTTCAAACTGCTGTACGACATTTACCACATGCAGATCATGGAAGGCAATATCATTGAACACATCCGTAAATATCATCCCTATTTCTCTCACGTCCACACCGGAGGAAATCCCGGACGCGCCGAAATCGACGAGACGCAGGAACTATACTATCCCGCAATCATGCGCGCCCTCGTCGAAGCCGGATATAAAGGTTTTGTAGGACAGGAATTTGTCCCGAAGCAGGCGGATAAAATCGCCTCGCTGGAGAAATGTATCCGCATCTGCGATGTATAGGCAGAGGGCGTGACATGAATGTTAACTGAGATATTCCCGTGAAATTTTCTTCTTAGAATCTTTCACGGGAATATTGCATTCCAGACGTGTCGGGAAGTTTTCCGGACATCAACTGTGCATTTTTCGGATGAGCCAAAACTTTTGGCTTTTGCAAGCGACATGCAATAAAAATACAATTATTTTGATTACTTTTGGCCACACGAAACATACATTATATGATTATGAAAACTTATTATTACAGGAAGACTTTTATTTTTCTCGCAGTAGCGCTGGCCGCATGTGCTGTTACGGCGCAAACGCAATCGCAACTACCGCAGACGCAACCGAACGAACGGCTTGGTCTGCCTGCCGCGGGCGACAAAACACTGTTGAACGGCGGATGGTATGCCCGCCGCGCCAACGAAGTCCGAATCGACGGAAATCAGCTGACCGCCGCGCCGTTCAGTGCCGACGGCTGGATGAAGGCCCGCGTGCCGGGTACCGTACTGAC
>JAISEJ010000197.1 GCA_031264155.1 Tannerella sp.
GACCGTTTTGCAAGGATTCGCTCTGTTATCGATACCACGATCAAAAATGGACAGGATGTTTTTATCGCTTTGAAATGTCTCGCTGACATCCAATGTGTGAACAGTACCTGAGTAGTTACCATACTTTTTTTGCTATTGTATCAAAATATCACTACATTTGTGTGATTTTTTTCGAAGACAATAAAAATAATATGATATAAATATGTACAGAACAAGGACTTGTGGGGAATTACGTCTTAAAGACGAAGGACAATCCGTAATATTGGCCGGATGGGTACAAAAAATTCGTAATATGGGTGGTATGACCTTTGTTGACTTGCGTGACCGTTACGGTATTACTCAGTTGGTTTTTAATGAAGAAGTCGACACACCACTTTGCGAACAGGCAAATAAATTAGGACGTGAGTTTGTTATTCAGGTCAAAGGAATGGTAAAAGAACGTTTCAATAAAAACGCTCATATCTCGACCGGTGAGATTGAAGTTATCGTTTCGGCATTAAATATACTTAATGCATCGCTTACACCGCCTTTTACAATCGAAGACGAGAGCGACGGCGGCGATGATATTCGTATGAAATACCGGTATCTTGATTTGCGTCGTAATCTTGTACGCAAAAACTTGAAAATGAGGCATCACATGGCGTTCGAGACACGACGCTACCTAAGCGAGGCTGATTTTCTTGAGGTTGAAACACCCATTCTTGTAAATTCCACTCCCGAAGGTGCGCGGGATTTTGTTGTTCCTTCCCGAATGAATCCAGGACAGTTTTACGCCCTGCCCCAGTCTCCGCAAACACTGAAACAATTATTGATGGTTTCCGGCTTTGACCGCTATTTCCAGATCGTAAAATGTTTCCGCGACGAAGATCTGCGTGCAGACCGCCAGCCTGAGTTCACACAAATAGACTGCGAAATGTCATTCGTTGAGCAGGATGATATTTTGCAGATTTTCGAGGGAATGATCAAACATCTTTTCAAAACAATTCGTGATATAACATTCTGTGAAGATTTTCCCCGTATGACATGGCACGACGCCATGAAATATTACGGTTCAGACAAACCGGATATCCGCTTCGGAATGAAGTTTGTCGAACTTGTGGACATACTGAAAGGTTTCGGATTTGCAGTATTCGACGATGCGGAATATATAGGTGGAATATGTGCGGAAGGTGCGGCTACATATACACGGAAGCAGCTTGACGACCTGGCCGATTTCGTAAAAAGGCCACAGATTGGAGCCAAAGGACTTGTCTACGCACGTGTTGAAGCCGATGGAAATGTAAAATCAAACGTTGATAAATTCTATTCGCAGGAGGTGTTGCAGAAAATGAAGAATGCTTTCAATGCCCGGCCCGGCGACCTTATTCTTATACTTTCGGGCGATAATGCCAATAAGACACGTAAGCAGTTAAACGAGCTACGCCTTGAAATAGGCAATCGGTTGGGATTGCGTAATAAAGATACGTTTGCATGTTTATGGATTGTAGACTTCCCATTACTGGAGTGGGATGAAGAAACACAACGTTACTATGCCATGCATCATCCGTTCACCTCGCCCAAACCGGAAGACATCCCCTTGCTAGACAGTAATCCCGGTGAAGTTCGCGCAAATGCCTACGATATGGTTATTAACGGCGTGGAAGTAGGTGGCGGTTCTATTCGTATATACGACAGCCGGCTACAAAACAGCATGTTCAAACTGCTCGGATTTACCGAAGAACAGGCGCAGGCGCAGTTTGGCTTTCTGATGAACGCATTCAAATACGGAGCGCCCCCTCACGGAGGTATCGCTTATGGCCTCGACAGACTTGTATCCCTATTTACCGGCCTTGATTCTATCCGCGATTGTATTGCTTTCCCGAAAAACAATTCCGGACGCGACGTCATGCTTGATGCACCGTCCGTACTTGATGATGCACAATTGAAAGAATTAAACATCAAAGTTGACTTATAAAATAACCCGGATATATTAATGTATGATCGGAATTAAGGATATCCTCAAAGAAATAGAACGCCATGCGCCGTTAAGTCTTCAGGAAGATTATGATAATGCAGGTGTCCAGATCGGCGACGTCAATTTGCCAGCGACCGGAGCGCTTCTTTGCCTTGACGTGACGGAAGAGGTTGTGGATGAAGCCATTAATGCGGAACTTAACCTTATCATTTCTCACCATCCATTAGCGTTCAAGCCTTTCAAATCATTGATAGGGAAGAATTATGCGGAACGATGTATGATAAAAGCCTGCAAAAACGACATTGTCATCTATGCTGCTCATACGAACTTGGATAACGCTCCCGGAGGCTTGAACTATAAACTTGCGGAAATGTTCGGATTGGAAGACGTCAGGATATTAAGCCCGCAGAAACACAATCTGATAAAAATCGTCACTTTCGTTCCCGAAGATTCCACCGAAACCCTTCGCAGGGCACTGTTCAAAGCAGGAGCAGGACATATCGGCAGTTACAGTTCCTGTAGTTTCAATGCTGAAGGTAACGGAACTTTTTTAGCGGGCGAAAACACAAATCCTTATCGCGGGGAATACGGAAAACTGCATGTTGAGAAAGAAATCCGTATAGAAACGGTTTTTCCGGCATACAAGAAATCAGCCGTCATACGTTCATTACTTGCAGCGCATCCTTACGAAGAACCGGTTTTTGACCTGTACAAACTGGAAAATGATTGGAATCAGGCTGGTAGCGGCATCATCGGAATACTTCCGGAATGGGAAGACGAACTGATTTTTCTGCAACGCATAAAAGACGTCCTTCATGTTGAATGTCTTAAACATTCATCGCTTACAGGACGCAAATTGCGCACGGTGGCTATATGCGGCGGCAGCGGAGCATTTCTCTTAAATGAAGCAATTGCCGCAGACGCCGACATATTCATAACCGGAGAAGCCCGGTATAATGATTTTTACGACACGGAAAACCGTATTTTACTTGCCGTAATAGGACATTATGAAAGTGAAATTTGCTCAAAAGATATATTCTTTCATATTATATCAAAAAAATTTCCTACCTTTGCGGTGCAAAATTCAATAGCAAATTTAAACCCTATTAAATATTTATAAGCATGGCAAAAAAAATTGAGGCCAAAGCAGATAATGAGGCTGTAAAAGCAACAACAAAAAAAGACGTTACATCAAAAGATTCCAAAACAACGGTTAAAAAAGATGTTACGGAAAAGAAACCGGAAGAAAAAGAAACGACAAAGAAAAGTTCTTCGCGAAAGGCTGTTACCAATAAAATGGAAACTGTTTCGGCAGATGAGACGGTCGATACTTCTTCTTCGAAAAATAAGGAAACCAAAAACTATACGGTTGAAGAAAAACTTTTTATGCTGTACAAACTTCAAATGATCGTTTCCGAAATTGATAAAATAAAAACTTTACGCGGAGAATTGCCTCTGGAGGTACAAGACCTCGAAGACGAAATTGCAGGACTTAAAACCCGTCTGGAGAAATATCAAGCTGAAATACAGACTCTTGACGATAGCGTAACCGCTCAGAAAAATAAAATATCCGAATCCAAACTACTGATCGAAAAATATAAAAGCCAGTTGGATCAGGTACGTAATAACCGCGAATTTGACAACTTGTCAAAAGAAGTTGAATTTCAGGAGCTTGAAGTCGAATTTTCGGAGAAGAAAATAAAAGAATTTAATGCTGCTGTCAGACAAAAGAAGGAAAGCATTTCCGGAAGCAAAGAGATTCTTGAAGGGCGCAAAATCGACTTGGAACAAAAGAAAAAAGAACTCCAGGAAATTGTAGCGGAAACACGCCAGGAAGAAGACAAACTGCGTGAAAAATCAAAATCATTTGAAGAAAAAATAGAATCACGCCTGTTAAATGCATTTAAACGTATTCGTAAAGGCGCACGCAACGGTTTGGCGGTAGTTAATATCGAACGTGACGCATGTGGCGGTTGCTTCAACAAGATTCCGCCGCAGAAGCAATTGGATATAAAACTTCATAAGAAAATTATTGTTTGTGAATACTGCGGACGTATTATGATTGATCCGGAACTTGCAAACACAACCGAAAAATAACTCCCGCAATAAAGGGTTGATACACAAAATACAGGCATATATTGAGACAAATCATCTGCTGACATTTGACAAACATGTTATTGTCGGATTCAGCGGTGGAGGTGATTCTGTCTCATTATTGTTTATATTAAACCGATTAGGATACAAATGTATCGCCGCTCACTGCAATTTTCATCTCCGGGGAACAGAATCCGACCGTGATGAAACATTCTGCCGGAAATTCACGGATGATTATAATATCCCGTTTGAAAAAAACGACTTTGATACCCAATCCTATGCGGCAAAAAAGCATATATCGGTCGAAATGGCGGCACGGGAATTACGCTATCAATGGTTTGAGGCCGTACGCCAAAAACGTGATGCACAGGCAATCACCGTTGCGCATCACCGGGATGACAGTATAGAAACCATGCTTCTCAACCTGATACGGGGGACGGGTATACGCGGACTTTGCGGTATACGTCCGAAAAACGGGTTCATCGTTCGTCCCCTGCTATGCGTAGACCGGGGAGCAGTAAGCCGATTCCTGGAAGAGCAAAACTTATCGTACGTGACGGACAGTTCGAATCTGTCGGATAAATATACCCGCAATTTTATCCGTTTGCGACTGCTTCCGCTAATGGAGAATCTCAACCCGTCCGTCGGGAACGCCCTTGCTGCAACAGCTGAAAATCTTGCAGATGTGGAACACATCTATTCTCAGACAATCGAAAAGTCTAAAGTACTACTTACGGAAATCACGGATAAAGGCTACATACGCATACGGATTGAAAAACTGATGCAACAGCCTGTGCCTAAAACCGTTTTATACGAATTGCTGAAAACATACGGCTTTTCGCCTTATGTCTCCGCAGAAATTTTCAACGCATTGACAGGCGAATCCGGTAAGATTTTCGAGGCTACGGAATCAGCATATAAATTACTGAAAGACCGCGATCAATTAATCATTTTCAAGCCCGACGCAAAAATGACGGAAGAATATATGTTAAATGAAAACATGGCGGAATGGCAAAATCTACCCGTCAACCTGTCTGCCGGTAAAATTTCGGTTGACAGTTCATTCGAAATAGACAAATCGCTTTTAACGGGGATATTTGACTATGACAAGATTCGCTTCCCTCTTACTTTAAGAAAATGGGAAACAGGCGATTGGTTTATGCCTTTCGGAATGACCGGCCGCCAGAAACTCAGCGATTATTTTTCGAACCATAAATTAAGTCT
Organism: Tannerella sp.; assembly: GCA_031264155.1. GTDB lineage: Bacteria > Bacteroidota > Bacteroidia > Bacteroidales > Tannerellaceae > Tannerella. The sequence continues at coordinate 5,273 of JAISEJ010000197.1, forward strand.
TTTGGAAAAAAAAGAAACATGGATTTTATGTAGCGGGAAAGATATATTATGGCTTATTGGTCAACGCATTGATAACCGCTTCAGGATAGACGATAAAACTAAAACAGCTTTTATCATAAATTTTTTTCCGAAAAAATTGCAGTGATTAAAAAAATGATTTATCTTTGCGGCGAATTTATTACAGAGAATAACAGGTACATTTCAACAGTAATAATCCAAAATATTTTTATACTAAATTTTCATAAAGCAGTAAAAACAAAGTGTATTTACCACTTATTAATTTAACTTAGAAATCTAAAGTTTAAAGTTTATTATATCACAAGTTTAATATGCAAAAATACAACATTCTTGAATTAAATGAGAAGCAATTAACCGAATTACAGGAGATTGCACAAATATTAGGTATCAACAAAGCAAAATCTTTGCAAAAAGAAGAGCTGGTATACAAAATTCTTGATGAGCAAGCCATCTCATGGGCCGGAATACAGGCCGAAAAAGAGAAAGAAAAGGTTGCTCGTAAAAATGAAAAGAGAACGCAACGAGGCGTTGATAATCCAAACAAAAACAAACAGAACTCTTCTGCCGATGATAATAAATCAACAGCAGGTGGTGATGCCGGAACTTCCTCCGGAACAACTCGCAGAGGACGTCCTCCTAAAAACAAGGAGCAAAAAAACAATAACGAGCAACAGCGCAACGAAACAAAATCCGAGCAGACGAACACTGCGCAGAAAGCCAAAAGAGGAAGGCCGAGGAAAGAAAAAACAACGACGATTTCGGCACAACAGAAAGAATCGCAACCTCAAAAAGTTCAATTCGGAAACATTGTTAAGGACAATACAAATATCAAAACCGTTTCGCCGGCTCTTGTTGTAACCGATAATCCGGCTCCGGGCCAGACAATAATTCCGGTGCCTAAAGCGACCACTCCCGATACAACCCAAAAATCATCCGAGAAACCGGACAGCAATAAAGACGTACAGGAGAAGCAGGCAACACCGTCACAGCAGGCTGCTAATAAAAGGGTTATATTCAGGCATAGCAATGAAACAAATTCCGTGCTGGATCAGGTTATCCCGATTGCAGCCAATGCCGAAAACAAACAACAAGGCGACGGAAACGAACCGGTAATCGCAAATAGCCAAAACCAGCCTAACCGTCCGGTTCCAAAACATAACAATAATAACAGCCAGAACGTGAATCAGCGTCAGCTTCCTCCTATGCAAGTAGAGACGGAAAAAACGTTCGATTTCGACGGAATACTGACCGGTTCGGGTGTATTGGAAATAATTCAGGACGGATACGGGTTCTTACGCTCTTCCGATTATAACTATCTGCCTTCGCCGGACGATATCTACGTATCGCAATCACAGGTGAAACTGTTCGGGCTTAAAACCGGAGACCTTGTTGAAGGTCCTATCAGACCTCCTAAGGAAGGTGAAAAATATTTCCCGCTCGTCAAAGTAGACAAAATAAACGGATGCTCGCCCGAAGATGTGCGCGACCGCGTACCGTTCGACCATCTTACACCCCTCTTCCCCGACGAGAAATTCAGGCTTACGGAAAAGAAATCGCATAAAGTATATGACCAGATATCCGTGCGTGTAGTGGATCTGTTCTCGCCTATCGGGAAAGGCCAGCGCGGGCTTATCGTAGCCCAGCCGAAAACCGGTAAGACAATGTTGCTGAAAGATATCGCGAATGCCATTGCAACAAATCATCCGGAAGTATACATGATCGTCCTGCTGATAGACGAACGTCCCGAAGAGGTTACCGACATGGCGCGAAGCGTTGATGCGGAAGTGATCGCATCGACTTTCGACGAGCCGGCGGAACGCCACGTGAAAATAGCGGATATCGTCCTTAACAAAGCGAAACGCATGGTTGAATGTGGCCACGATGTAGTCATCCTCCTTGATTCCATAACGCGCCTCGCCCGTGCGTACAATACCGTCCAGCCGGCATCGGGGAAAGTCCTTTCGGGAGGTGTCGACGCCAATGCGCTGCAAAAGCCAAAACGCTTTTTCGGCGCCGCCCGTAATATCGAAAACGGAGGCAGCCTCACGATACTTGCAACCGCTCTGACGGAAACAGGATCAAAAATGGATGACGTCATCTTTGAAGAATTTAAGGGTACCGGTAATATGGAATTGCAGCTCGACAGGAAATTATCCAACAAGCGCATCTATCCTGCCGTCGATATCATCGCTTCAAGTACGAGAAGGGACGATCTCCTGCAAAATGAAGTTATCATTAACCGCATGTGGGTTTTGCGCAAATATCTTTCGGATATGACCTCAGTAGAAGCAATGGAGTTTGCTAAAAAACAATTCGAAAATACGGCCGACAACATGGAATTTCTGGCATCCATGAACGGATGAATGAATTGATATTCTCTCAACAAAAAAAGCGAGCTTTCGGGTTCGCTTTTTTTGTATATGTGAGGGCGTAGCGCGCTACGCCCCTACGAAATTGTGCCGCGCGCTGTTTAAACCGATGCTTGCTCTTCTGCAGCGCTGCAGCGTTTTTCTACAGCGCCGCAGAATTCTTCTGCAGCGCAATCTTTCGTAACCGGAGTTCTGTATTTCAGCAATTTTTCAGTTTTTATTCTTACTTTTGAAGCGTTGTTTATGGAATTACATGTATGAAGATATTGATAATAGAAGATGATCCGTCATTACGGGAGATTATGACTGCGTTTCTTGAAAAGGAGCGGTTCGTGGTGGAGGTTGCCGAATCGCTGCGGAGCGCGCTGTTCAAGCTGTCGGACTATGATTATGACTGTATCCTGCTCGACATAATGCTTCCCGACGGCGACGGGCTGACTCTTCTGCGAAAACTTCGGGAAATGGACAGGAGCAGGAATGTAATCGTCATATCGGCTAAAGATTCTGTGGAAGACAAAGTGGCGGGACTGGAACTGGGTGCTGACGACTATCTCGCAAAACCGTTTCACCTGGCCGAACTGAATGCCCGCATCAGGAATGTTCTCAGGAGGAAGACGTTGAATGGAGACACTTTTGTCGCCATTGATAATGTCAGGATAAATACGGCTTCTTTCGAAGTGTTTGTCGGCAACGTGAAACCGGAACTGACGCGGAAAGAGTATGATATCCTGCTGTACTTTATGACGCGCCCGAATCATCTGACGGACAAAACGCGATTAGCCGAATCGGTCTGGGGCGACCACATGGATCAGGTCGATAACTTTGACTTTATCTACGCCCAGATTAAAAATCTGCGTAAAAAGATGAATGACGCCGGAGCCGGCATAGAAATCAAAGCGGTCTATGGACTGGGTTACAAGCTGGCTGTGAAATGAACGATGAGCGAAACCGGAATATCCGCACAGTAAGAACGGGGAACGGCTTGGCGAGTTACGGTTAAATGTAAATGACATCTTATGAAACTGCTGTATCGTATAAATCTTAATATCTCGATTGCACTGTTAATCATGTTTGCAATATGGGGCACGGTATTTTATTATATCATCATCGACGAAATAAACGACGAGACCGACGATTCGCTCGAGCATTATTCCGAATATATCATAACGCAGGCTTTGGCAGGCGAAAAGCTTCCCGAAAATGAAAACGGGACGAATAACAGTTACCATTTGACGGAAGTAACCGCCGGATATGCGGACAGCAACCCGTCCGCACGGTTTCTCGATGATGATATCTACATACAGGCAAGGAAGGAAACCGAACCGGCGCGTATCTACAAGACTGTTTTTAAGGACAGGGAAAACCATTTCTACGAACTCACGGTCATGATTCCGACTATCGAGAAAAAGGATTTGAAAGAAACCATCCTGTCCTGGATCATTCTCCTGTACATTATATTACTGTTTGCAATCATTTTAATAAACGCCTTTGTCCTGCGAAAGCATTTGCGGCCGTTATACACGATGGTAAGCTGGCTGGACAATCTTACCGTCAGACAGGAGACGCCTCCGCTTCGTATTGATTCCGGAATTTCCGAGTTCCGCAAGCTTTCCGGGGCTTTGCTTCGCAGCGCCCGCCGCAATGCCGAAATATATGAACAGCAAAGCCTTTTCATCGGACATGCATCGCACGAACTCCAGACGCCGCTGGCTGTCGCCCTCAACCGCCTCGAAATACTTGCCGACGAACCCGGCCTGACGGAGCCGCAACTGTCGCAAATATTAAAAACAAGAAACTCGCTGGAGAATATTTCAAGACTCAACAAAACGCTCCTTTTGCTTACCGGGATTGAAAACAGGCAATTCCCGGATAGCATGGAAATAGACGTCAACAAACTGCTGAAGTCTCTTTCCGGCGATTTCAACGAAGCATACGGGCATCTCGAAATAAATTTTACCGTCGAAGACGATGACGGTTTAAAAATCAGGATGAACGGGATGCTTGCCTCCACCCTTTTCGGCAACCTCATCAAAAACGCATACACGCATAACCGTAAAAACGGACAGGTAATCACCGTCATCACCTCCGGCAGCATAAAAATATCCAACACGGCAACACACGGAGCGCTCAACCCCGAATATATCTTCCGACGCTTTTATAAAAGCTCCGACAATAAAAGCTCGACGGGCCTGGGGCTGTCGCTCGTAGAATCCATCTGCAAGCTTTACGAAATAAAAATCACATATCTTTTCGACGACGGCCTGCACCGTTTCGAAATAAAAATACCGGATGCGATGATTGTTATGTGATTATTATTGGAGGTGATTTAAAAAGTATGTTATCCATTATACATACCCCCAATTAATATAAAAAAAGCCATACCTCGCATGGCCTGTTTTTGTGCATTGTCCGTCAGGGTATTATCAATGGAAGATCAACAGGGCCTTTTTTATTGCTCGCAGGGTATTCATTGCTATTGATATGGTTTCCTAAGTATACTTTGAAAGTCTCTAAGTACACTTTGAGAGTCTCTAAGGATACTTAAAATCTCTATTTTCGCTTTACAAATAATAATGCGTTTTCCTTCATTGCCAAATTTTTATAGCAGCATACTTTTTATAACACCACCTTATTATTATTTATACTGCGCGCGGCACAGTTTTGTGAGATGCCCCGCATCAGGGGGCAGGCCGCCCCCGGGTCAGGGGGTAGCGTGCCACGCCGGAACGAATGGGATTTTGCGCTTGTCGACATCCCTTTCCCGGTCTTACGCCATAGAGATGCTTGCTTTTTTCGCTTTTCATCTCACA
>JAISEJ010000219.1 GCA_031264155.1 Tannerella sp.
GTTTGTGTATGGGACGAAAGCCCTGTTCCTTAAAGTTGCTGACCTCCATCTTTATGGCATAGCCGAAAACTTTCTTTACTGTTTCTATAACCTCTTCCCTGTATCCACCATCTGCCAAAATGGCTTTTACGAGAGAACATAATTCTTTTAACACCCGCATCAACAAACAGGCTGCCTTACAGTCGGCAGTATTAGCTACTGTCACCATTACAGCTATAAGAAAATCGTTTTTATCAACAACCACATGCCGTTTTATTCCTTTGACTTTTTTGTTCCCGTCAATACCGTTCAAAGAACGATTATTACCCCAGCGCACACTTTGGCTGTTCATTATGCCAACCGTAGGCTCCCTATTCTGAAAGTGTCTGGAACGCCCCCCCCCACGCACACACAATTCATCTAACAGTAAATCAAAATCCGCTGAAGCCGACCATTTGCGATAGTAATAGTACACCAGTTGCCATTTGGGAAAATCCTATGGCAGCATCCGCCATTGGCATCCGGTCTTTATCAGATAGAATATGGCATTCCACATTTCCCGTAAATCATATTTTCTTTTCCTTTCTTGAATAGACATTACTTCAAATTAAATTTGTAATATACGTGCGTAAGTGCGATATTTGCATGATGAAATACCAAACATTGCAAAAGAACCCGTCTCGCTTTCGGGCGATGACAGACATTAACATAGCAACCTTTGAGCGGTTGCTTCCCTATTTTGAATCGGCACATGACGAATATGTGTCTGAATATGATATGAGCGGCACACGCCGTAAAGTCCTCCGCCGTTATGCAATGTATTCTAACGCCCCTCTTGCCGACAGAGCCGAACGCCTGGCTTTTATATTGTCTTACTGTAAGTTGAACCCTGTTCAGGAATCCCATGCGGATTTGTTTGACATTACGCAACGTCAATGCCACGAATTGATACATGGTTTGAGTGAGAATCTCCGCATGGCGTTGCACATGGCCGGTTGTATGCCGGTTCAAACGGATAAGGAATTGCAGAAAATACGCTCGTCCATAGACAGGGAAGAGGAAAAAGTACTTCTTCACGACGGTACGGAGCGTGAAATACCCCGCCCTGTGTGTATGAAGACTTGCAGCAAGACAGCTATAGCGGCAAAAAGAAAAAGCATACAGTCAAGAACACAATGATCGGTAAGGACAGATTTGAGATGGAAGAAATCGTTTAATGCGTCTATCTCGGCCGTCGGCGATTTTTTTCTTGCCGAATCATAGAAAAAAAACTTGCGGATTAGAAGAAATGTATTATCTTTGCAACGACCTTGAAAGGGAATAGGATAAACATGATAAAGGAAAAATCAAAAGTGCAAGTCATATTGGAATCTGTATTTGTTAGCGCGATTGATAAGTTGATAAAGGCTGATGCCGGTCATCTTATCGGTTTTTTGTATGTTCAGCTTGATACGGCATCAGGCGAAATACAGGTTTACGATGATCGGGAAACTTTGCTGGAAAAAAATATTATATTCGATTGGGCCGACCAGGGAGCGGTAGGAGGATCGGAGGAAGAACAGGCGGAGAAAGGCGCTCACTCGTACAAGCAGCAGGTCAACTCCATTCGCGCCGTTCTCGCGGGGTTAAAAGCGCGTAAAATATTTGATAATCCTGTATTCATGCGGCCTTTGAAAGTTTCGCTGGTCGATGATGATTTTTGTGAAATAGAGCAGATCTTCGTGTTAGGGAGTGAAGATTCCTTTATGGAAGGCAGACTGATGAAAAATTTGGAGCAGGAACTGCAAAATTTTTCGAAAAAACTTTTTGCAGATATGGAATAAATATTATCTTTGCGAAATTAATTGAAACAGACTGTTGATAAAACCATAGATATATTGCCGAAATGGCTCAGTTGGTAGAGCAATTCATTCGTAATGAATAGGTCCCCGGTTCGAGTCCGGGTTTCGGCTCATAATGATGAAAGGATGATAATGCTGTGATTATTTGTAGTGTACACGCGTACATAATTAATAAAACATATATCAAAAATATAGATGAAGAAAGATGAAGGTTGAGTGAGTTGGAATTTGTTATCTAAAGTTGGTGTTTCGTACTGAAAAGACAATATTTGGATAATAATTCTTTGTTTGTTGGAAAAAACATACACGATTTCGATGTGACATAGCGAGGGAATGTGTACTTTTGTTCCGATGTATTATAGTCTGTAGCAGGCTATGCTTAGAAAGAGAAAGATATAAAATTAAATAAATTTTTAGTACTAATTTAAATTAAAATGATTATGAACAGAAAGATTTTTACTTTGTTAGCTTCTGCGCTAATGCTGTTCTCAACGGCGTTTACGGTGAATGCTAAGATCGTCGGGGGTAATCGGGCCGTCGGTGATGTAGTGAGAACACTTCCGGCGGGAACGGGTTTGGGTATGTACCATATTCGAATTGACTCTATTCTTGAGTATGATAGTAATAACGTGCTTGAGTGGAGGCGTGTGTCAGCAACGACGCTTCCTGGTGGCAGTGTCAATGGTTATTCTGGGATGTTTGATGATGTTGCAGTAAATGGAGGACCATCCCTCGGAAGTGATACTCTTGTGTTAGGTGTGAAGGATGGAGGTTTGGTTGTTCCGATAGGCATGGGGGATCTTAGGTATTTCCTCCATGATGAGGATGAGGCTAAATATTTGGACCTTCAGTCTGCCATGTGGTGTGTTAATATTGTTGATGATGGACGCATTGGGCAGATGCCTACGTTCCATTTTACAAATAAGGCGTTTGCACTGGATTTGGATTATGAAGAAGGCAATACTTATGTAAGTAATGATGAGAAAAAAGGCTGGATGTTTTCATATTCTTATGATAACGGACAGTTGAATAGCGGAAGGCCTTTTTATCGTTTAAATGATACAGATAAGAGTGAATATACGGTTCTTGTTTATGACAGTGTCGCGAATACGATATATTCCAGGGTGGTACCTATTGATTCTTTTGTGAAAGAAAATGTGCCGGGAATGTTGCATTTTACGATTGTGGAAGTCGCTCCGGTTGTTTTGGATGCGGAAGCGTTTAATACCAGGTTTAATGAAAAGGAAGGTACCGGTAATACGTTGAAATTTGATCCCGAACCCAATTCAAACATTTATAAGCATTATTTTGGTGAATTATTATATGCTGAGAATGATCCTGATGTCCTTAATCCAGTCAGTCCAGGGTCGTTGGGTTATTTGAACCTGAGAGTTGGCGGACCTCAAGGAGATTATATATATAATGTTGATTATGGTTATGCTAATTCTTATCCTAGTTCTAGTGATCTTCCTGGTTATAACGAAGAACGTTACACAAATGAGCTTGGGGTAGAATATATTCGAATTCTTTCTGATGGTAAAGATTCAGCACGTTTAAACGTGGATAATAGAGCTTATCGCTTTGTTTATTTCCCGTCAAAGGACAGTTTGGTAATCAATGCATATTCCGTTGGTCATTATAATCACAGCGATTATGCTACTAGTCGTTTCGTAGATACTGTGTCATATGCGGTTGATGCCCCTGGTAGTCCATCTCTTTACTATGGTTTGTATAATAAAGATATTCATGATGCCTTGATTGTGCGTATACAGGATTTGTATAAAGCAGGTACGAAGACCAGTCTTCTGACGATTGGCAAGCATCCGGCTAATACACGTATTTCTTTTGGTATAGACAATTGTAATATGGAACTTGACGGCTGGCAGCCCGACGAAGGCGTTTATACGATTTGGGATGGCCGTAACCGCGCTCTCGGCGTCCGTATTTATAACGGTTCGCTTGTGCCTCAATGGATGGAACTTGACGAAGGAGAATGTCCGGATCGTATTCCGTCATATCAGTGGGTAATTGAAAAGGCAAAGGATAAACAATCCAAACGTGTAAATATTACGAACCGTGAATTTGGTGATCTTAGTTCACAATATGTTAGAATAGAAAATGTCTTTATTAAAGAAGGTGCATCTACCCAAATATTCCGGAGTAAATCACGTTTCTACTATGATCCTATTAGGTATCCTGACGGAAGTACCTCAACGGCGGTTAATTTCGGTTGGGTAACAGGTCAGTATCTGGCGCCTGTTGGTCCGCTTGCCTGTGCTATCAGTGACAATAGTGGTTTCAGACCGGTGACGGCTGATTATGTTGCGGATCAGCATCTGGGTTATAAATATTTCTATGTTGATACGGTTGTTAATAGCGTAAGTTTTGGAAAATCCGATGATATCGGTGCGGCAAAAGGTATGGATTATAATGCATTTGCATTTAACTATCTACATTCATACAGCGAAGACGGTTATATTAATCTGAAGGAAAATGAAGAAGATCAGGTATTGGCTGTTAATACGAACGGTAAGGAAGGTTTCCAATTCCAGTTAGGTACAAATTTGCGTCTGGCAAACACTAATAAATTCCATCCCGAATTATTTGGTTACCCCAATGCTGCTACTTCATATACAATCACGATCGGCGACGTTCAGTATAAACAGGAAGTGCCTGTTCTGGAACGTTACTATTATGAATTGAAAGTGGCTGATTATTATAAGTACAGGGATGGTTTGGCAGAGCAGTTTGTTGTCCTGAAAGGTGCGGCTGACGATGGTTCCGATATAAATAATAAGTTGAACTATGGCGTTGCCAATGTTCTTGCAGAAACAGATCCGTTCAAATACGCCAATGTCTATCTTCGTGAAACTTATTTCCTTGAAAGACCGGCGAAATTAAATGAAGAAAGAAAAGATCAGGATCCTGACCGCCGGGTTTTCTATGCAATTTTGGATCGTATTGAACAGGAACAGCTTGATCGCGTAGGCAATATGGGATTGGAAGTTTCCGATACGATTAAGAGCATAGATTTTTCTTCCAGATTCTATAATCTCGTAATGTGGCGTGTTCAGGATGCAACAGGTCTGATTAAGGCTCAGGGCAAGACCGTTTCATCTGCGCGTGCATCGACATTCGCACTTGAAAATGTAAATTATGAACTGTATAGAAGACTGAACAGCAAAAAGGATGACGGCGCCCTTGTAAGGGATGATGAAGGCAATTCGGCTCTTGATGCTCCCAAGACATTGCGTATCTATACGCAGTATAATAACAGGGAATTTTTATTTGAGGACGCTTTGTCGGCCGATGCGGATAATTTCGGCATCAATTTCCTGGGTCTGGCTAATGCTGATCAGTTTAAAGAAGGAGTGCCTGCTCCCGATGGTTTGGCTAAATACAATTACAATCTGTATATTGATACGGCATACATTAATCGCGGTACAGGCCCGATCAAACCTCAATACCTGATTGCCGTAGGCGTGAAAGAATATGACGAGCAGTCTCTTAGCAACGGAACCGATGGTTGCGGAAATGTACTTCCCGAAACCATAATTCCTGCTTACAAAAGAGGCCGTTACCTGATCAATGCTACGGATTCCGCACGTGAATTAGGCAGTAACGGCGAAAATGGTTATCCGACGCGTGATAAGAGATATATTACCAGTGCATCTTGGGATCGTCTGGCATTTGTTGATGCAGTTCATTTCAATGACCGTTTGTATATTATGAGCGAACTTCAAAAACGCGGTATACTCGAAGAATATCTAATCGAAGTAGACGGTGAGGAATATGTGGATTGTAACAAGCTGGAACTCTTGACGCGAGGTATGGCAAGAACTCCTTTCAACAGCTATGAGTATGGCGTATACTATGACTTTGAACAATGGAGTAACTATCATAATGACGTAACCTTCTCCTTGCGATTCGCTAAACCGTATGCAAAAAATGCAGACGTATTGACAGGCGAAGGCGGTACGGATAATGAGTCGAAACAGTTCCTGCTTGAGTCGGAGACTACAAACCGCACTCCGTATGGAAATCGCAAGATAGCTCCCGTACAGGGTGGCTGGGTTAAGATCGACAATGGAGTTCCCGTATTGAGTCGCAGTTCTTATGAGGCTGCCATCAATCAGGCTGAGGTCTATAACGTAGAAATCGGTACCGGTGAAGCTACAGCAAATGAATCCGTAGCAGCGGCTGCTTCGACGGTGAAAGTTGTTTCCGGCACAGGCGAATTGAGTATCCTGAATGCAAACGGCAAGGACGTGGTTATTACAAATCTCTTGGGACAGAAGCTGGTAAATAACGTCCTGAATAGCGATAACGCAACAGTGAGTGTGCCGAAGGGTATTGTGATTGTTGCTGTTGAAGGTGAAAAGGCTGTAAGGGCAATTGTAAAATAAAAAAAAGAGATTAGAAAATTTCAATAATATGCTTTTGTAACGGGCAGGTATCCCCTTTCGGGGACCTGCTTTGCAAAGGCGTAGGAATGAAAAAAAAAGTGTAGAAATTATTAATAATAAAACTATATGATTATGAACAAAAAAATTTTCACTCTGTTAGTGGGAGCTTTGTTATCCTTTGGCTCTTTGTTTTCAGTAAGTGCGCAAACACCGACGGTACACAGTAAAACATCGGCGGTTAGTTTTGCTGACACATTGAGGGCGGATACGGTTAGAAATCTAAGCCTGGTGAAGGATGCTTATTATTTGTTGAGTATCACAGGTATTGCTAATCCTACTATAGGCCCGTCAATACAAGCGGTTGCTAGTGCTGTGGGGTCACTAAGGTCTGATACGTTGTCTTATGTACTCTTTGTTGATGAGGGAGGCAATCTTCGTTTTGATACGCTTTCGGTGTTAGATCATGACTATGAATTTTACTACCAGGGAGCTGGTGGAACTAGTCCATCCGCAAAAATGGCAGCTATTCGTCATGCATCCTGGTGTGTTGATGTGAATGACGGTCTTCAGGTTGCAGGTTCTAATGCGATTTTTGACTTTACTAACCTGAGTAGCAATATCAGGCTTCAGGCGCCGTTAAATACCACGAATCCCGCTTTATGGAGCGCTGCCGAAGGGTATGGACGTACTGTTTATAAGGGTTCCACCGGCAACAATCAAGTGATTAATGTTGGCGATGAAGACTTGATCGTTTCGGGATGGCATTTCTCTCAGACTTTTGGTTCACAAGAGCCACAGCACGGTATGCCTTTGTATTCTTACGTAAAGAAAGACTCTGTGCTGGTGCTTGTTGTAGAAAATGATTCGTATCAGGCTCCTGAAGGAATTGAAAAGGCAAGAGTAGGTGGCTGGAGAGTTACGGTAAAGTATGTTGCCGTTAATGACCTTATTGCTAATGCGCAAGGAGATGTTCGGATCGGTAGCCCAAATGCTGTGAATAATGTGCTTCTTTTCACATTAAAGAAATTGAATAAATTTGTCCTGAACGCAGATGATTACAATGCTATTGGGGAAAAACTTAAGTTCACTCCTGATGCATTTAATAGTGATAAGAACAATCCTGGTTGGAATCCATTTACTAAACCGGAAAATGATGGAAAGAATCCTCACGCACAAGGCATATTAACTGCTTCTGAGGTAAGCGACTCATTATACAGGTATGGCTATCTGCAATTTCAGAAGAAGGGTGGTAAGGATAATGAATGGTTGTATGTAGATACCGCTTTCTGGAATGTGGGTAATGATGAGTTTCTGGGATTTGCTTGGGATGTACGTCGTGACACAGTTAATGAATGGGGATTCTCATTTGCAAAACATGGTTCTGAATATTATCCGTTAAGTTCGGGTAAACCCGATACTTCAAAATATTTTGCGAAAAGCCTTAACCTTTATGAGAATAGACATTGGCGTTTAGACAGTCTTATCTGGGCTGTTGTGGACTATTTTCAAACTAATTATCCTACGGGTATTCCTGGTGGTAATTATATTAATTATACGAATCCTACTGTGCAAATTCGAGGGGATCAGACTATTACTTTTCCAGGTACTTTAACTTTAGTTGATATATTAGGGCGGTCAGACGCTGGTATCTTGTGGAACAACATTGTAGGTGAGGCAAGTTTGTATTATGGTGGTGTTACTGTTTTTAATGACGCTGTTGATGTTGGTACCTTCCTGTTGACTGGAACAGGGTTATTTAGAGAACTATTTGGTACTTCTATTTCTAGCCAAAATGAGTTAGCTCTCTATTATGCTTCTTATTTTGAATCTTCTTTGGATAAAAGAAAAGGCGAATTACAGGAAGCTGTTAAAATACAGGCGGCATACAAAGCAGACTCTGTATTATGGCCATTTGTTGTTAATCTTGATTCACTAATGGAAAATCAGTCCAAGTTCCGCGTTGTGTATGATCCGTATACCGACAGTACATTTATAAATGTATATCAGTCACGCGTTCTTTATACGGATTATACGGATCCTGAGCATCCGGTTGATCGTCCGTGGTGGAGTAACTCATTTACTTGGGATGGAGCGAATGTTTTATATCCTCATCATGGTGGCGGTATGGTTGGTGTTTCTCCTAATCAAACTGATACTGCTCACTCTATGCAAGAGACACTTAATGAGTCTTCTCCTAAATTAATGGATATCGTATTGATTTCAACTGCGGATACAGTGGTATTCTATCAGTATAGTCAACCGCTGTCTCATATTTATGGCTGGAGGCCGCTGGGTAATGAGCCTAAAGATGGTCGTCATAATGATAAGGTGCTGTATAAAGACTCTTTATTCTATGTAGATATACAGAATCTTGAGGGGGATAACTATAATCGTATTGCAACACTTGATCAGGCTAACGTGGGTAACGAAAATAGATTGAGTACTCAAATTACATTGAACGTTGTTACTCGTTGTAAGCCTGAGGGTCCAGATGTAACAAAGGCTTCGATTGGTAATGATCTGTATCTGATACGTAATGCGAAAGGTGAATACCTGAGTGTTCCTATCTATTCCATTACCGACTCTGTATACTGGAGAACTCCCGAACAGTGGGAAGATCCGACACAGACGCCTTCTTATCAATGGGCAGTAGAAAACATACTCACTAGCGCCGGATCTCCGTTCAAACTGACAAACCGTGAATTCGAGAATGTGTCGTTTGATTACGTACAGGTTGAAGTCGGAACGAGGAATCTGCTGATTGGAGGCAAGTATTCCAATGCGAGATTTGCTAAGGAACAGCATGCTCAAGTATACTCGAAAACTGTTGATGTGACGAAAGTCGATGCACTGGAAAAAGGTCAGTTCTCCAGGATAAAGACAGATCCTGATTTTGCAGGAGTTTCATTCCTGCCTTTGGCTAAGGGTGTGAAAAGTGATCAATTGCTCGGTTACACGTATGTTGATCCGATTAAGGCAGTGGATGTGTATGCATTCAAATACCTCCATTTCCTTGCATCAGGTCCTAACGCCAATTATCTGGGCTGGAACGGATATGACGAACCGAAAATGGATTCGGCAGTATATGTTAATAATCGCGACTATCATGACAAACTGTATTTCGCACTGGAGGAAATGCCGTTAGCTATCATGAGAGAAGACTTGAAGCAGGGAGATGGAATTAAGATTGACAAAAATAATACGGATTATAAATCTATTTATACGGATTACGGAGCAATAGCAGGTACCGATCTGGTAGATCATGACTATGTCATCATGGAGCGCTTCGGATATATGCCTAAAAAAACTAAAGACACGTATGATTATGCAGCAATTAAAGATTTGTGGCCGCTGGCACGTCAGGCATATCGTCTCTTACTGAAAGATTATTATAAATTCTCTCCGACGATCCGGGGTGATTATATGACGGTAGGAGATCAGGATAATTACGTTCTGTCGGATCGCGTCCATGCAGCTAAACCGTATGTACCGAATTCGGATCACATGGCAGGTATCTTTGGAGTTCCTTACTTCTATTTCCGCAATACCTATTTTGATGTTCCGGGAACAGATCAGGAAGGCAAGGATATTCAGGAAGATTATTTTGCTCTTGTTCAGCGTCTTGATACAATATCTATTTATGAAGGAACTTCGGTTCTCTTTGAGCATGTCAAGTACTATATAGAAAAGCAATGGGGCCCGGATGCTATGGCTAGAGTTATCGCTCAAATTGAGGATTCAAGAGAGCTAGGTGCATTTATCGCTACGGTTAGCGATTATTCATCGGCACGCTCGGTTTTGAAGATCGCTGTTCGCGGTGATATCGCAGTTGCTCCGTCTACCTTTACACTGGAAAAGGACGAAGATCCGTTGTATCGTCGTTTCCACTGGAATGACAATTTTGATAGAACGTATAACGACGATCCGCTTACACTTGAATTCCACAGGCTGAATAATTCGGACTACAGGTTATTTGAGAATAGCGGCGGCGACAAACGTTCGGGTGGCGGTTATGATTATAACCTGAATAAGAACGGCCAGTTGCAGAGAGACTCGGTAGGCACTATTATCAACTTCCTGGGTATGAAGAATATCAGCCAGTTCCCGTCTGTAAAGGAATTGGATGATCCTTACGGACATACAAATTATGCTTTCTATGTGGATACGGCATATATTGATCGCGGAACAGGCTGGATTAAACCGCAGTACATGTTTGTAGTTGATCCCAAGATCGTTGAGCCTTGCCTTGATTGTAATCCTAACACTGGAAAAGACGACATAGAAATCTCCAAAGGCTATGTACTGGGTCGTTACATGTATAATACTTCCATGTATGCCAAGAAAGTTCTTCCGAGTGCTGCTGATATAAAAGACAGGGGAGGCGTAAACTATGATCTTACACAACCGATTGATGTAAGTGTAATAAATACTGACATAAAATCAAAGGTTGTGTCCGACTATAATGGTTATGCATATACCCGTAGCGGTGATACGAAATGGGAACGTCTTGCATTTGCATGGGCGATTCACCGTGGTGACGAATTGTTTGTCCTGAAAGTTAAGCCCGGTCTGTTGGATAACTTCCGGAATGATCCCGACCTTCTGGATGCGCAGTTACGTATAGAATATCCCGGTGTCGCCGTGAGGGGCGAGACTCAGATTGACTTTGAAAAATTAAGAAGAGCTAAAGGTGAGATTAAAGGTGAAGTAGGTCTTCATGCAGTTATTCAACTTGGCGATAACACGCATAAAGACTGGGTATTCTCATTCCGTTACATCCAGAGACGCGCAGATGATTTCATTATTGAATCCGAAACAACCGAACGTGACCGTGTATATGGTCCTGTAATCCGTCCGGGATATGGTGGTTGGGTGAAATATGACAATAATGTGCCGATCATTACCCGTTCTGATACGAAAGAGTTGCTTGGCGAAGGTTATGTCACGAACGTAACATTTGCGAAGGTTGAGCCGGTATCCAACGCTCCTGTAGAAGGAACTTCGGAAATTAAGGTTATTGGCGGAGATGCTTCTATCAGCGTTCTCAATGCATCGGGTAAGACTGTTTACGTAACGAATGTACTTGGTCAGACGCTTGCTAATACCGTACTTGGTTCGGATAATGCTACCATAGCTATTCCTGCTCAGGGTATTGTATTTGTAACGATTGACGGAGTGAACATCGGTAAAGTTCTTGTGAAGTAAAAGTTCTTTTCTTTTTAATATTGAAAGAGCCTGTGGTTTTATATCACAGGCTCTTTTTTTAGTGTGCCTGTATGATTGATTTGAATATACATGGCAGTGTGAGAGGTCGGAATTTCGTTAAATTTAGCGCTATGCAAAATTTAACATAAAAACTTGCTGTATTACAGCATTATATATTATCTTTGTATTAGTTTTAAAATAAATGTATTGCCTATGAATGGAAAAATTACATTTTTACGTATGGTTTTGACGGGTATGTTTTTGGCATGTTCGGCGTATGTTATGTCTTTTCCCGTTGCAAAACCCATATTTGATAGCGTGTATTATTATTTGAAAATTGATACCTCCGGCGTGGATCTGGGTTATCTGGGAATCCGTTCGACGGACGCCGTGTCGGTCAATCCCGATGACGGCAGCGATTCCGTTATGTGGAGGATTATTGCGGCGAATGATATACCCGATTATATCGCGGCAGGGAATGAATATCGGTTTGTGAATGTGGCAACGGCGGATACGCTTCGTTTTATGCCTATTACGACCGAATTTCCAGATACGGTAGCCGCGATAAATGATGCCGGCGTTCTTTCGTACTGGTTTGATCTGATTTTTAACGAAGGCGAGGGGAATAAGTTTAAAACCAAGCATAAAGGCGCCGAATCAGCGGAATATACGTATCATCTCACAATGAGCGTCGACGGCACGGTGATGTTGTCGTTGACGGACACGTCTTCTCTGTCTTTGCCTGAGCTTCCGCTTTCGGTACAGACGCAATTGAATTTTACGGTTGAGCGTGTAAAGAGATTGCCCGACCCGAATAAATATTACAGGCTGAAAGTCGATACGGCCGGTGTGCCGGATGTGGCTCCACTCGGTTATCTTTCTGCCGATACGGTGATCAGGCGTGACAGTCTGGCGGTTTACAGAATGTGGAAAGGCGATTTATCATTGTGGAAACCGGTGGTCGATACGATTGTTTTCGATACGACCTATTACAGAATTTCGAATAAAGCTACGGAAAGTATCCTGGCGTTTGATATTAAGTCTCCGTCCGGTGGCGATACGATCGCCTATATGAGTCAATCCGGGGAGCTTAACCGGTGGATGCTTCCTTTCTTTGTCGAAGACAACGGCCGGGGGAAGTTTTTGGTGCGCGACACGCTGAATGGAATTGATTATTATCTTGCGTTAAAGGATACGATTGTCATGCTTGTTTCCGACACGGTAGCTTATAAACCCATGAAATTTGCCCTGGAGGAGGATTTCCTTATGGATACGACATTGGTATATAAGGTGAAGAATCTTAACAGCGGCGCCGATTCGGGTCGTTATTTAGGTGCGGATATACATGGCGACAAAATTTATCTTGATACTGTCTTTGCGCATCTCCCGGACGGACAGTTTGTGGTGTATAAGGAAAACCGGTATACATTGCGAAGTCGTGCGGGGCATGTGACGACGGGACATAATAATCCCATGGGGGATTCGCTGTCCATCGTGAGCGATACTCTCCCGTTTCTGTTTACGAATCGTATAGATACATTCGAGATTGTTCCCATAGATTATGGGGATATGGAGACGAGAAAGACGGATCCGTATTTAGGGTACAGGTATATACTGCCCGAAATGCTTGATACGTCCGCTTATATATTTTCATATAGTTCGAATGATGCGCTGAACAGGCGTGTTATGGGGTATGAACAGTCGGATTCGACGATGATATTGCTTACCGCCGATACGGCGCAGTTTGTGCTCAATGTGTGCCGGACATTTACGGATGGTGCCCCGGCGATAGCGGAAATACCTAAATTGGAACGGTTTTCCTATTATTTGCGCGCTTTTGACGATACGACGCTTTATGCCTCGGTACGTAGCGACGATTCGTTAAGGCTGGATACGATACCTCATCAGGCTTCGTTCTTCCTGAAAGAAGATACGATACCTGTGACGCCCGGAGTTTGGAAATATTATTTTGTGGGAGATAATGCGGGTACTGCGAGGAAGTTGCTTGTGGATTCGACGAAACGCTTTAGCATGGCGACTATTGATACCGTTCCTGTTCACTTGTTTGAGATGACTCATCAATCAAGGTATCCGGCGGAGGAAGATTCTTATTTTTACCTGACTTATGATTCCCTGATAAAACACTATTCGGGAATAGGATTATATGAGATTACTACGTATATAAATCCTCCGGACGATAACAGGCGCCTGACAAAGAATTATTATAATTATGCGGTTTTCGCAAAGGAAGGCGAATCGTCAATATTGAGGGCAGGCTCGTATGAACCTTCCGATTTTCACTTATGGATTGATACGGCTCGCGGGCCGGGATTTAATCCGGACAAACCGTCATTTTACATTGTGAAGGATGTAGATACTACTATGAGAGACAATGATCCTTGTAAAATATCGGGTTATTTTCTTCATGTAATGGATTCGACGTCATTGCTTTCGTATGATGAATACGTTGTAGGGCCGACGGAGGGTGGCATTGAGTATAACCGTGTAAATTTTGTGAAAGCGACGCGTCATTCGGCTAATGAGTTGTTGCTGGAATCCCCCGTCATGCGAGCGCGGGACAGCGTCGGGTTTGCCGATAAAAATGAAGATGCCGTTAATGAGTACCGTTTCTATTTGCAGCAGATTGAATCGGATATCTTCGACGAGTATTATATTGTTACGGAGCAGGGCTATGGCGAAGGTAAGGGCGGAGTGCGCGGTTCGAGAGGTTATTTGTCGCTAAGTCAAGACAATGGACGGCTTTTTGTGGGGCCTCGCAACAGTGACGCCCGCAGGGTTAGGATATCGCTTGCAAATCGGGTTTCGAACGAAGTCGTGCGTCCGGTACCGCCGCCGGAGGAAATACGCAAAGATATCAGGATAATCGGCGGCGACAAGCAGGTTGTTATCCAAAATGCAATGGGTGAACGCGTTACTGTTTTCAATGTGGTCGGTCAGTTGATTGCAGCTAAGACGCTATCTTCCGATAAAGAGACGATTGCCGTCCCGCGCGGCATTCTGATCGTGAAAGTCGGAAATGCCAAAACGCATAAAGTGGTCGTTAAATAGCATTACGCGTTTAATCATATATTTTGCAGTATATAACTTCAGACTTCCTTTGATTTCAATAGAAATCAGGAAGTCTGATTTTATAATGCCGTCAATTCGACCGACTTATCCGAGGCGGCCGCTATGTTTATCTTATGGTAAGTTTGCGTTCCAGACGGGCTTTGAATTCGTGATTTTTTAATCCCCAGTCGGGGGCAATGAGTAGTTCTTTCGGCGATTGGGATACGAAACGGTCGATATGGATGTCCGGGCGCAGGCGATCTATAAATTCGATGATGAGGTCGATGTATTCGTCGACGGTGTATAGGTGGAAGCGTTCGGGGAAGGCTTCGTATTCCTTTGCCATGGCTGTTCCGCGGATGATCTGGAGTTGGTGTAGCTTTACGGATGTGAGCGGCAGTTCGGAAATTATGCAGGCATGTTGCAGGATCCGTTCGCGCGTCTCACCGGGAAGACCTATTATGATGTGCGCTCCAACGGGTATATTTCGTTCCGCCGTACGTATGACGGCTTCTTTGGCTTCTTCGTATGTATGGCCGCGGTTGATATGCCGGAGTGTTTCTTCCGATGTGCTTTCGATGCCGTATTCGACCATTACAAACGTGCGCCGGTTAAGTTCTTGCAGGTAATCCAGTAACTCGCCGGAAATGCAATCGGGACGGGTGCCGATGATGATTCCTGCAACATCTTTGTAACCTAAGGCTTCCTCGTATTTTAGCCGCAAGTTTTCAATCTCGTCGTAAGTGTTTGTATATGCCTGGAAGTAGGCGATATATTTCATGTCCGGGTATTTGCGGGCAAAGAAATTTATTCCTTCCGCCAGTTGTGCGGTTATGCTTTTGCCGTTATCGCAATAGTCGGGATTGAATGTCCGGTTATTGCAATAAGTACATCCGCCGCGGCCTTTTGAACCGTCGCGGTTCGGGCAGGTGAAGCCTGCATTCAGGGATATTTTCTGTACTTTGAACGCTGGGAACAGGGTGCGCAGATAGTCTGCAAATTCGGGATATGTTTTGTTCGTTCTTTTATTGACAAGCATTATTATGAATATCGGCGCAATGTTTTCGTTGTTGTATACCTTTCACTTCCGTGTTTTGGTCAATTGCTTTTTTAATTCCTCAATTTCCCTGTCTTTTTCTTCAATGGATTTGTCCTTTTCTTTGAGAACTTTGTCTTTTTCTTCGAGAGCTTTGTCTTTTTCCGCAATGACTTTGTTCTTTTCCTCAATGACTTTTTCTTTTTGAGCGATCTCCCGTTCCCTGTCTTGAAGCTCTTTCAGGTAGTCGTCTTCCATTTCCATCTCGATCTGAATATCTTCGCTTTCGGCGGCCATGCGCAACCGGCGAATGATGGAACGGTATTCTTCCGGGAAATCGTCTTCGTTCACATTCAGGATGTGATGATCTTTGGTCCGGTTCTCCTGGTCAAAGATACTCAGCAGTTTTTCGAGATCCGTGCGGCGGCGGGACTTTAACAGTTCAGTCTGGACAATCCACGAACGGTGATGCAGGCTGTCTACAAACTCGTTGGGGCCTGGCAGCGGTTGATCCGTCGTAACGTCTTTTGCTGCGGAATCCACCCGGATAACGGGACTTTCGGG
>JAISEJ010000002.1 GCA_031264155.1 Tannerella sp.
CCATAATCGTCCCGAAATCCTGCCAGACGGGAGCCGCCTGATAAGCCGCCTTAGCGCCGGACGGCACGTATAAGGTGAGATTCTGCGGATTTATGCCGTTGTTAAAGACGGAGCCGCCAACCGAAACAGGGGTTGTCCGGTTCACGAAAACATGCCTCAGACCGGAACAGTACGCAAAAACAAAATCTCCAATGCCGGTAACGGAGCCGGGAATCTCTCTGGATGTCAAGCCGCTGCAACCTCTGAAAGCCGATGTACCGATTTTCGTAACGGTGTTGGGAATCTCAACGGAAACCAGGCCGCTGCAATCATAAAACGCGCTGTCGCCAATGCTTGTAACCGAGCCGGGTATCGAAAACACGCCGCCCTTTCCCGAAGGATAAACTAAAAGCGCTGTTTTATTTTTGTTATAAAGCACGCCGTCCACGGATGTATAGGAGCTGTTCGCCGGAGCTACATTTATTGCCGACAAATTCGTGCAGCCTGAAAAAGCGCTCCTTCCGATACTTGCGACCGAACCGGGAATCTCAACAGAAGTCAAATCAACACAGCCATAAAAAGCGCCCGCTGCAATGTCCGTTACCGAGCCGGGTATCGAAAAAGCGCCGCCTGTTCCCGCAGGACAGGTATGGAGTTTCGTTTTATCCTTGCTGTAGAGTACGCCGTCTTCGGACGTATAGTCATTGTTCGCCGGATCTACATGTATTGCCGACAAACCGGTACAACCCGCAAAGGCTGCGTCTACAATGTTTGTCACCGGGGCGGGAATTTCTACGGACGTCAGACTGCTGCAGCCTGCAAAAGCGCCCTGCCCGATACCCGTAACCTCATCCGGTATAACCACATCTTCGCCGGCGCCGCGATACCTGACCAGTACGCCGTTGATAATCTCGAAATCACCATTCCCTGAAACGTTCCCCCTCTCTATAATCGTTCCGAAACCCTTCCAGCTCGGAGCCGCCTGATAAGCCGTCTTAGTACCATCCGGCACGTATAAAGTAATATCAGATAAATTTCTATTGTAAAAGACAGTTCCACCAAGCAAAATAGGTGTCGTCCAGTTCACGAAAACATTTCTTATGCGGGGACAATCCGCAAAAACATAATCTCCAACGCTTGGAACGGCATTGGAAATCTCTACGGAAATCAGATCACTGCAACCTCTAAAAGCTTCAGTTCCAATGCTTGTGACTGAATTTGGAATCCTTACGGAACTCAGGTTGCTACAATTTCTAAAAGCGAACGACCCAATACTTGTGTAACCGAATTTGAGATACCATCCAGAGACTCTACTCTAGAGAATAATGAAATATCACAGAAATCATAACCAGTTTGGTTAAGAAAAGAACGTGCTTCTGTGAACACCTCAAATAAATCTTTATACTCTCTTCTAAGGAGAGAAAACCTTGCTTTTATTGCCATAATATCAAAATCCCCACTTTCTAAAATAAGTTGTGTAAGGTTCACCCGACATAAACTTAGGTAATTCATTCATCTGCTTCAGATACAACAGAGTTAAATTAAAACTGAGCAAAGACTCTTTTAAATTAAAATAGAGATTCTCCTTATTTTCCTCTGTTTTCTCATCAATGTCAATCAAGAAATAAAGTTGTGTTGCTATCTTAGCAGCTGATTCCTTTAAGGCGGAACTATCATCTTTAATCTTACTACAATCATTCAACATAGTTGGAAAACAAGTTAACATTTCCTTGTAATCAGATTCTGTAAAGATATAAGTGCCTCCACTAAAAGTTGTCTCCCAATCAATATATCTTGAGCCATCCTTATAAATATAGTTAGCAGCTTCAAAAGATTCAAAACAATGTGGCTCTCGTGGAGCAAATACAATAGACATTGTGAAGTATTGAGCACTTTCTTCTACATCTTTAGGACTTAAATCAACGTAACTCTTACGCAGCTCAGACTTGTCTGTAGATAATATCATATTATAGTGATAATAATACACCTCCTGAACTGAATTAAACTTCCTATCTGTCAGATGGTCTGCTTCTGTAGCATCCTCCATAGTAACATCAGAAGAAGTAAGCTTGACAACAGGAGATTCAACCTTTACAGATTTCGATTTTGACTGGATATTACAGCCTGACAATAAGATTACAAACATTATTAAAAACTTATACATATACTTACATTTTAAATGGTTTAACTTTATTAAAGAATCTAAATTATTTTACTTTGAAAATACATCCCGGAGGGAATGCATTCCTGCCGGGATGTAAGATTACGGGCGACTGTCCGCCTGAAAAGATGGTTTTCCTGCAACACAAACCCGATAAATCAATTGAAGTAAACAACATGTCAAAGGCTTGACAACATTTTTATAATGGTCTTGCTATAGTCATTGACCGGTTTATCTTCAGATAATGCCCTTCTTTTGTGGGCAAGTATCTCTCTTTTCAGATTTTGAATTTGAGCATTAATTGATTTTGCCTGTTCAGCGAAAGTCAATTCTTCAAAAGTTTTTTTGTTGTCCTGATGCGCTTTTACCATACTAATTTAGTTTAAAGTCCGCTCCTTTTAGCAGACTGTATTTGTTAAAATCTCCTGTTCTGACACGGCTTTGCAGGTCTTGCCCGTTTTTTAGAAAGTATCTGCTCTTTCCTGTACTGTGATTTGAGTGACTGTACAGTTTCACTCCGCTATTTGTGGACAGTCTAAAAAATGTTTGCTAAAAAGTCATTGCGGGCGCAGGGAAGCTGTCTGTAATACGTGTAAAGCGAATTGGCTTCGACTGCGTATCCGCAATGACTGATGGTTGCGGTAGAAAGCGGAATGGTTACGGAATAATTGCCATAACGATTTCGCTCCACGGTCCTTTGTCGCCACGGGTGCTTTCCCACCGCAGGCAGAAATAGACCGTCTTGCCGCGCTCGCTCTCGTCGAACATCAGCTCGAACGGAGAACGGGTGTCAAAACCGGAGTGAATCAGCTCTTCTATCGATACAGGCGGATGGTCGAGTATCGCCCAGCGAATCTCGGCGCCGTGTACGCCGTGAGGCTTCGCCTTCGACTTGCTGCCGAAATCCCAAAACAGGATTATCAGGCAGCGGATAATCGACGAGTCAATGATAAACTCGGGGTAACTCTTCGGCGGCTTTACCGGCGTACGCGTCGTATCGCGTATCACGATACCCATCGCACGAAGGTATTCGTCCGATACCCGCGGATTGCTTTCGAGGATCTGTATCAGTATGCGCAGGACTTTTTCATACGTTTCCCGTGCCTTAGTTTTGGTAAACGTAATCAGCGGTGTCCTTTGCGCAGGATCCTGATAAGCCGTCCAGGCAGTCACCCATGCACTTTTCGCCGTCAACACCTGAGTGCTGAACCAGGTCGAATCAATAGCCCACACGCTAAGATTTTTCTGCGTCGTAGAAGTGATAACCTCCTGTTCTTCGTTGAATTCACTGTCTTTTCTAGAAATTGTTTTTGTCATAATCAATTGATTTTGAGCATTAAAACATTGAAACATAATGCGAGTTCCATAAAATATGGACTCGCGCACGAGAGATTGGGACTCAAGTCCGCGTGTCGCGTACTCGGGTCCGTGGTTCAGGGACTCGAGTCCGCGACTCGCGTACTCGGGTACGCGGTTCAGGGACTCAAGTCCGCGACTCGCGTACTCGAGTACGCGGCTCAGGGACTCGAGTCCGCGGCTCGCGTACTCAAGTCCGCGAGTCAGGGACTCAAGTCCGCGGCTCGCGTACTCGAGTCCGCGGCATCTTTTTTCCTGCCGAAACAGTTCCGTTGCAGAAAAAAATCTTTGTATCTTAAACTGCCTGAATCTTTTTTCGGAGAGGAAATGCAAAGGCTCGCTATTTTTTTTGAAGATAGCTAACCTTTGTTTTTTTATAAAATTATTGTAATTTACGCGTACGCGTGAGGTTACGCATATATATAATGTACGCGCTAAAGAGCCTGTGTGTGTGTGTGTGTGTGTGTGTGTGTGTGTGTGTGTGTGTGTGTGTGTGTGTGTGTTAGAAAAATTCCCTCCCTGCCCAAACTTATAGTGTTAAAAAAGCACGGGTTAAATGTTAAACTATTTGCTCCTATGAATAAATACTCTGTCACTATTTTTTATTTTAATCAACAGGGGCAAAGATATTAGAAACATTTTAAATAACAAAAAGAAAAAACAATTATTTCCCATTTTTTTTTCTGATGCACTGATTTTTCGTTTTCCCACTCAATAATACTGTACACGGCAAAAATTTATACACCGTACCGGGTCGACCGCATACCGTATACCGTATACCGCATACCGTATTAACCTTTGGATAAGCATCATTTAAAAACACGATTATTCGGCAATTTTGCCCGACAAAGGGCAGACGGGCAGACGGGGGAAGGGCAGACACGCAGGTCTGCCCCGACCCGGTACCGGCGTAGGGGCAGTCCGGCGTGGGTGCCCCCTATGTCCGCCCATTTGCCCGTCAGGGCAAACATATCAATAGAAAACCGGTTCAAATCACAACGAAAACCTCGTCGAGGTTTCATCTATGAATGTCCTGACGGACATTTGGAAATGTTTTATAACCGTTTTCTATTGATATAAAAGTCCTGACGGACTATGCTTATACACAAATCAGGTTATTATGTATTATGTAGGGGCGTAGCGCGCTACGCCCTTCTCCGTTACAACCCCTTCCGTAACAACCCCTCCGTTACAACATCCCCCTGGTACGACGTAAGTTGGGGCGTAGCGCGCTACGCCCCTACACAATATACAATATACAATACACAATACGCATCACAATTTTAGCACGCACGCAGTACAACTATTCACCTGGGGCGATTATCTTTTTTGCATTAAGTTTGTCGGAACAGAAATATAATAATATACCGCGAAAAAACAGGAATACGAGGAATGATATCCACAATGCCGTATTGCCGAGGAAAGGGGAGAGGGCGTAAAATGTTCCGAAGAACAGTATGGTGGAAAAGAAAACGGTGTTTCGTAATAATTTCGTTTTTGTCGCGCCTATCATTATGCCGTCTATCATAAAAGGGATGCTCCCCGCAAGCGGGACGGCTATTATCCATACGATGAACTGCCCGGCTGTATTTATGACTTCTTCCGATGGCGAAAAAATCATCAAGATTTCTTTCCATGCCAGTACGTATACGATGACGTATAGTATGGCTATCATTAGCGACCAGAATATCAGATGACGGATATAGCATTTCAGCATGTCGGGATTGCGTTCGCCGACAAAACGTCCCGACAGCGCTTCGCCGGCATAAGCGAAACCGTCGGACATATAGGAAAACAGCGTAAACAGTTGCATAAGCAGGGCGTTTGTTGTCAGTATCATATCGCCGAAACGGGCTGAAGCGGCTGTGAAAAATGTATATACGGCTATGACGCATGTCGTGCGAAAGAATATATCCTTGTTAACATGCAGGAAACGCATGACGGGTTCGAAGCGCAACGATTCCTTGACGTCAAAATATTGCATGTATCCGCGGTATTTTATAAGCCAAAGGATACATGATGCCGTCAGACCGGTATATTGTGCTACTACCGTACCCCAGGCTATGCCGGCTATTCCCATGTCGAAACGGAATACGAAAAGGAGGCTGAATACGGCGTTTATAATTATCGACATAATCGCGATGGCCATGGGTGTGCGGGCGTCCTGCATGCCGATAAACCATCCCTGGATAGCAAAGAGGGAGATGGATGCGGGAACAGCCCATATACGTGCGAAAAAATATTCCCCGGCCAGTCGCTGCACGGTATCGCTTCCCTGCATAACGTGGAGTGAAAAATCGCCCACCGGCTTCCGGAATGCGACAAGCAACAGGGCCATGATGAGGGCAAGCCACAGTGCGCGTACAAGCATATTGGCACATTCTTTGAAGTTGCCTGCTCCATAAGCCTGAGCGGTGATGCCGCTTGTGCCCATGCGGATGAATGCGCAGTTCCAGTAGATGAAATTGAAGATAGTCGTTCCGACGGAAAGCGCGGCAATGTCGACATCTTCGCCGATGTATCCGGCAATAGCAGTATCCACCATCCCCAGCATGGGAATGGTAATGTTTGAAATCATATTAGGGATTGCCAGCCTTAATATGTTTTTGTTTATCGCCGAAGCTTTCCAATTCACTTTTGAACGCTGAATTTTGATGCACGTATATATGATTCGGACTTACGGCAGCAGGAGTTGCCAGTCTCCGACGTCGATCCATCTGCCGAATTTATAGCCGACTTCGTTGAATCCGGATACTTGCCGGAAACCGAATTTCTCGTGAAGTTTGATGCTTTGCGGGTTGGGCATGGCGATACATGCTATGAGCGCATGTGCCGGCGTTTTTTTTAACTCGTCGATGAGTGTATTCATCAGTAATGCGCCTATGCCTTTGCCGTGCGAAAAACGGTCTACGTAAACCGTCGTTTCTACCGTATGACGGTATGCATCGCGCCGTTTCCAGGCGGAAGCGTAACTGTATCCGAGTATCCGGCCGGCTTCCTCGTATACCGGGTACGGGTACTTTTCCGAGATGGACAGGATTCTGCTCCGCATTTCCGTTTCCGGCACGGGTTCCGTTTCGAACGTGATATTCGTGTTTTCAACATAGTAATTGTAGATCTCGGCTATGCCGGCGGCGTCTTCGGGGGTTGCTTTTCGAATCATTGTCCGTCGATTTTGAAGCCGACGCCCTGAAGGGCTGCTGCGACATCGTGGCTGATATTTGTGGGGCGGACGGTGAAGTTTTTAAATTCCCGGCGTATCCAATATCCTCCGCGCTGTTCTTCGAATGTTTCCGGCGAATTTTTCAACCGACGACTGTCTTCGAGAATGGGATACGTGTGTGTGACGGCTTCGAAAAATAGCTGTTCGTTTGATTTTCCTCTGCCGTCGAGGGTGATCTCTAAAGGCATCGGAGGCGCGGGGATATTTGCGGGATACCAGTCCGGCAAAACGTCGAGGTCGAAGAAGCGGCAAAATTCATGCACGCAGGCTGCCGTTCCGTTGGCTTTGCCGTCGGAGGAATAGCCGGCGATGTGCGGGGTGCCGATGAAGGC
>JAISEJ010000062.1 GCA_031264155.1 Tannerella sp.
GACGAACGGTTGCTGGTCTGGGGAGACCTGACACATGCGATGAAGATTCAGATACCTTGTCCCGATGTTGCCGTTACGTACGACGTAGACCCGGCCCAGGCTGTCGCATCGCGCAAAAAGATACTGGAATATGTTTCCAGGAACAATATTCCGGTCGCAGGGATGCATATTGCCTATCCGGGTATCGGTAAAGTAAAGCCCAACAGGGAGAGCGGATATATCTGGGAAGCCGGTCGTTAGCGATTCCTGCAAAGAATCAGTCGTCAAAATAGATTATTTTCCCGTTTTCTGCACTTTTGACGGCGGCTTCCAGTATCCTGACAACCCAAAGATTGTTCTCTAAGGAAGATAAATCATAAGGCTCCACTTGGATTTCGTTTCGTACAACCGCTTTTAAATAGTAAAAAGCATCATTGTAAGGCGTATTTAAGGCCGGTGGTTCCGGGGTTGTCTCTTTTCTGTTCGTGTAAACCCTCATTTTGGTTGGGGTATCCTGATAGATATATCCCTTACTGCCGTATATGTGCATATCTTTACGGTTCATCGGCCAGTTCCAGGACGCCATAATCTGTACGGTTAGCGAAGGATATTCCACAATGATGGTGGCGTCGTCGTCAACTTTAGGATATTTGTCCGGTTTTTGCCGTTTCAGTGCGCCGTATACGCTTTTGGGCTTTTCACCTTTAAGCAACCATGTCGCAAGATTTGCACCGTAGCATCCGAAATCAATTACGGCGCCGCCTCCGTTGAGAACGGGGTCGGTCAGCCAATCCGTAAACTCTTTGCCGCAGCCTATTTCGAAGGGGCCTTGATGTCCGTCGTAGACATTGATTCGCGTTATGTCGCCGATTGCTCCTTCATCGATTAGCCGGTGCGCTTCATGATTTGTGTTGTACCAGGTTGTTTCGTAGTTTGTCAGTAGATGGATCCGGTGTTTTCCGGCTAATTCCGCCATTCGGTCGGCATGTTCCGTGTTAACCGCCAACGGTTTTTCGACCATGACGTGAACGCCTCTGGGCGCGCATGCTTCAACCACCCGTAAATGGTCGTAGATTGATTCGTAAACAATGACAGCCTCCGGTTTTGCTTTGTCAAGCATTTCCTCCAGGTCGGCATAGAAAAGCGATGCGTCCACTTTGTCGCGAAGCTTGTTTGCGTTTCTTAATTGTTCATTTTTTTCCGCCACTCCGACGATGACGAAATCGCCGCGGTCGGCTCTGCGTATTACTTCCCCTAAATGTCCGTGGGATAAACCGGCCACGCCTAAACGTAGCGGCTGATTCTGCTGTGCTTGTGATAAAACAGAAATGCCTGCAAGTGCACAAATAAAAAACGATAGTGAGAATAGTCTGACTCTTTTCATGATGTTATGTTATATGTATTTTAAGTTGCAAATAAAATATTTCTTTCGTAAAATTCAAAATGTTTTATTATGAAATGATGCGCAATAATATTTTTTCATTAATTATTAATGTTTTTTTGTTTATTTGGCGGGAGAAATAAAACCCTTGAACTGACGATTGTCGAGTTAAATTATATAAAAAGTGAACATATTTATGTATCATGAAAAAATAAGCGTTACATTTGCGAAAAAAATAAAAGTGACATCAGTGGTAAAATATTTTTTGGCGGTATTTTTTTTGCTTTCGGTGTTTTCGGAAGCATTTTGTTCGGACGGTAAAATATCTTCCGGCAAGTTTGTCATAATGTGTATCGATGATAGTGATGTCGCATATGGGAAAGGTGATTTTATCGGAGATAGTCCTGTCATTCCTTTCAATGAGATGTTGTCGGTGAAAGATGATTCGGAATTATTTAAGTTCAGATTGCATACTCATTTTTTATTCAATTACGATAGTCACAGGTATATATATCATTCAGGTAAACTTTATCCGAAGAATCCCGATACTACCGGCGATAACATTCATTCTACAGATTATTATATTTACACATTAGAGAAGATTGTCATTTAGGGTAACCGGAGTCATTCCTCATATATTATATGCACTCGGCCATGATGTTTTGTAACGATTATCGGAGTTGTTGAATTTGTCGGCCCTCGCTGATTTTCGATTCATTATCCCATGGTGAATAAATCACTAATCATTAATCATCAAAATTATGTATTTCACATTATTAATTGTCGTGATACTGACGGCAATTACATTGGTTGCAGCGGCATTGAGTATTGCCAAAGCGATTTCTCCCCGTACTTACAATCCGCAGAAAGGCGAAGCCTACGAATGTGGTATCCCTACGCGCGGAAGGTCATGGATGCAGTTTAAAGTCGGTTATTACCTGTTTGCAATCCTGTTTCTTATGTTTGATGTGGAGACCGTATTTCTGTTTCCCTGGGCGGCTGTTGTACAGGATTTGGGTGTGGCGGGACTCGTCAATGTCATTTTCTTTTTGTTTATTTTGATTCTCGGACTGGCTTATGCATGGAAGAAAGGAGCGTTAGAATGGAAATAAAAAGGCCGAAGATAAAGGCTATGAAATACGAGGATTTTAACGATAATGAATACCTCGAAAATATGGTCGGGGAATTGAACGCCAACGGGACGAATGTTTTTTTAGGCATGTTTGACGATGTTATAAACTGGGGACGCAGCAATTCGCTCTGGCCGCTGACATTTGCTACAAGTTGCTGTGGTATAGAATATATGGCTGTGGGAGCGGCGCGTTATGATTTTGCCCGTTTCGGGTTCGAGGTGACACGTGCCAGTCCGCGTCAGGCGGATTTCATTATGGTGGCGGGGACTATCACGGATAAGATGGCGCCGGTATTGAAACGTCTGTACGATCAGATGGCCGACCCGAAGTATGTTATTGCAATAGGGGCGTGTGCCGTTTCGGGCGGGCCTTTTAAAAAATCGTATCATGTGGTAAACGGCGTTGATAAGATTCTGCCTGTGGATGTATTTGTCCCGGGTTGTCCGCCGCGTCCCGAAGCTATGCTATATGGAATTATGCAGTTACAGCGGAAGGTTAAGATGGAAAAATTCTTCGGCGATGTGAACCGGCAGGTGAAGAAAGACGAATATGGACGTCTGATGAAAGAAGCGGATGTTCGGGAACACGAAGCGGCGGAATATGAAGATACGGGAGTTTCAACATTAAAAAATAACATCACAGGTAACGAATGATGGACATTAAGGATAAAATAAAAAGTCTTGTTTCCGAAGTGCAATTTATTGATGGAGGCGACGCCATTATGGTGATTGTTAATCCCGTACAGCTTCGTTTTTTGGCTAAAATACTGCACGACGACGACGATATGAAGTTTGATTTTTTGCGCAGCCTTACCGGAATGGATTGGGGCGATGAAGGTCTGGGGGTTGTTTATCACCTGGAATCGACACAATACGGACGTCGGATTGTTA
Organism: Tannerella sp.; assembly: GCA_031264155.1. GTDB lineage: Bacteria > Bacteroidota > Bacteroidia > Bacteroidales > Tannerellaceae > Tannerella. The sequence continues at coordinate 3,384 of JAISEJ010000062.1, forward strand.
TGAAAACGGTGGCTACGGCTTCGGAGAAGCCTGAAATACCAACCGTAAGCGATATATGGAAAGCTGCTGAGCTAAACGAACGTGAGGCGTATGATTATTTTGGTATAGGGTTTACCGGACATCCGGATATGCGCAGGTTATATCTGCGCGAGGACTGGGTAGGACATCCGTTGCGTAAAAATTTTGACGGAAGCAAAGAAGTAAATCCTTTGCGTATGAGCAATGAAATTGCGATTGATACGACTTCGTCACTTGAAATAGATGAGACAGGCCGTATGGTAGAGAAAACGCATGTGTTATTCGAAGACGACGAATATGTTATAAACATAGGCCCCCAACATCCTGCAACACACGGCGTACTTCGTTTTCGCGTTTCGCTCGAAGGTGAGATAATCGGGAAGCTTGACGTGCATTGCGGCTATATCCATCGGGGGATAGAAAAAATGTGCGAAAGTCTTACGTACCAGCAGACGCTGGCATTGACCGATCGTCTTGACTATCTATCCGCAATGCAGAATCGTCATGCGCTTTGCATGTGTGTCGAGAAAGCGATGGGCGTGGAAATGCCCGGGCGCATTCAATATATCCGCACGATTATGGACGAGCTTCAGCGTATTGATTCGCACCTGTTATTTTTCTCCACGCTTTGTATGGATTTGGGTGCACTGACGGCGTTTTTCTTTGGTTTCCGCGACAGAGAAAAGATTCTTGACATTTTCGAAGATACGACGGGAGGCCGTCTTATCCTGAATTATAATACGATAGGAGGGGTGCAGGATGACATACATCCTGATTTTGTGAAACGCGTCAAAGAATTTATAACATACCTGCGTCCGCAACTGAAGGAATACCACGATGTTTTTACGGGAAATATTATTGCCCGGCAGAGAATGAAGGGGGTTGGCGTTCTGAGTCGTGAGGATGCGATTTCTTTTGGGGCGACCGGCGGTACGGGACGTGCATCGGGATGGGCTTGCGATGTGCGGAAACGCCATCCTTACGGAGCCTATGACAAGGTTGATTTTAAGGAAATTATTTATCATGAAGGTGATTGTTTTTCACGTTACATGGTTCGTATGGACGAGATAGTGGAGAGTATGAATATCATCGAACAGTTGATAGACGATATACCCGAAGGCGACTACCGGGTGAAAATGAAACCTGTTATCAAACTTCCCGAAGGCAGTTATTATTCGGCTGTGGAGACAAGTCGCGGAGAGTTCGGCGTATATATAGAGAGCCGTGGAGATAAGTATCCGTACCGTATGAAATTCCGCAGTACGGGACTTCCGCTCGTTTCATGCATCGACACGATTACGCGCGGAAGTAAAATTGCAGACCTGATTGCTATTGGCGGGACGCTGGATTATATCGTTCCCGATATAGACCGGTAAAGATGTGGGAAAAGGATATGAAAGAGGATAAAAGTCTAAATTCAGGTTGCGGGCTGTTTGTTTAACAAAAAAGAATATAAAATGTTTGATTTCAGTATAGTTACAAATTGGATACACGAAATGCTCACGTTGATAATGCCGCCGGGACCCGCCGTTTTTATTGAATGTGTGCTTATGGGCGTATGCATTATGCTTATGTACGCCGTGATAGCCATGATTATGATATTTATGGAACGCAAGGTGTGCGCGGCTTTTCAATGTCGCCTGGGACCGAACAGGGTAGGCCCATGGGGTGTTTTTCAGTTATTTGCCGATGTTATCAAGATGCTTATAAAAGAGATTATTGTTATCCGTCACTCGGATAAGTTTCTGTATAATCTGGCTCCTTACATAGTTATATTAGGTTCCATTCTGGCTTTTGCATGTATCCCGTTCAACAAAGGAGCGGAAGTGTTAGATTTCAATGTCGGCATATTTTTCTTTATGGCGGCCTCATCCATTGGTGTTGTGGGAATATTGCTTGCAGGCTGGAGTAGTAACAATAAGTATTCGCTTATCGGGGCTATGCGGAGTGGCGCGCAGATGATAAGTTATGAACTTTCCGTAGGCATTTCGATACTTACGATTGTCGTGCTAACCGATACAATGCAGTTCAGTCAGATTGTGGAGCGTCAGGCCGACGGCTGGTTTATTTTCAAAGGCCATGTACCTGCGCTGATAGCCTTTATTATTTACCTGATTGCGGGAAATGCGGAAGTCAATCGCGGTCCGTTTGACCTTCCCGAAGCAGAATCGGAACTGACGGCCGGATATCATACCGAATATTCGGGGATGCATTTCGGATTCTTTTATCTGGCGGAGTTTATGAATTTATTTATTGTAGCATCTATCGCCGCAACAATTTTCTTTGGAGGCTGGATGCCGTTGCATATTTCGGGCTGGAACGGGTTTAATCTGATAATGGATTATATTCCGGGATTTGTCTGGTTTTTTGCGAAAGCGTTTTTTGTTGTGTGGTTGCTTATGTGGATTAAGTGGACTTTTCCGCGTTTACGTATTGACCAGATTTTGCGTTTGGAATGGAAAGTACTGGTGCCGATAGGTTTGGTGAATTTATTGCTGATGACGGTATGCGTAGTCTTTGGGTGGTATTTTTGAAAAAGGAGCGTTTATAACAGATTCGATTCATAAGTAAAATGCAAAAAAAATGACAGAAAAGGATAATAAAATGGATACAAACAATACAAGTCAACCTTATTTGGGCGGGATTTTTCATGGCCTCGCGACGCTTCTTATCGGATTGAAAGTGACGTTCATAGAGTTTTTCACCCGGAAAGTAACGGAAGAATATCCCGACAACAGAGATACGCTTGTGATATCCGACCGTTTCAGGGGGACGCTTTATATGCCTCTTGACGGGAACGGGAAAAATAAATGTACTGCTTGCGGTTTATGTGAGATGAATTGTCCGAATGACACGCTTCATCTTGAAACGGAGATGATTACAGACGAAGAGACGGGAAAAAAGAGAAAGGTAATACGTAAGTACCAGTACGATTTGGGTTCATGTATGTTTTGCCGGCTGTGCGTAAATGTATGCCCTGCCAGTGCGATAGCGTTCGAAACGAAGTTCGAACATGCTGTTTTTAATAAGGATAAATTAGTGAAGATTTTGAATGAAACAGGCAATAAATGAATATTTCCGGAGAAAGCGGAGATATTTGTTTTGTTGAAGGCGTAAAAAAACAAAGGATTATGGATATTACATTAGATTTAATTGTATTTCTGATATTGGCGGTTTTTATGATTGTCAGTTCTATACTTGCCGTTACGACCGGTCGTATACTTCGTTCGGCAACTTACTTGTTGTTTGTCTTATTTGGAACGGCCGGGATTTATTTCCAGTTGAATTATTCGTTTCTGGGAGCGGTGCAGTTGCTCATTTATGCCGGTGGAATAACCGTGCTTTACGTATTCTCGATTTTGTTGACGTCGGGCCAGGGCGACAAGGCGGAGAAACTTAAAAACTCAAAGAAGTTTGCCGGACTGGTAACTGCACTTGCCGGACTGGTTATTTGTCTCTTTATCACATTAAAGAACGAATTTGTCCCTTCTCATTTTGAACATGGCGAATTGCCGGTGCGAACCGTCGGCGAGGCGTTAATGGGAATGGGGAAATATCAGTACCTGCTTCCTTTCGAAGTAATAAGCGTTTTACTGCTGGCATGTATTGTCGGAGGAATTTTAATTGCAAGAAAAAGATAAAAAAATTACGGATATGATACACATGGAATATTACCTGATAGTTTCTACAATCCTGATGTTTGTTGGGATTTACGGTTTTTTTACGCGCCGCAACCTGTTGGCAATGCTGATTTCCGTTGAGCTTATTCTCAACTCGGTTGATATAAATTTTGCGGTCTTCAACCGTTTTCTTTTCCCGGAACAACTGGAAGGATTCTTCTTCACATTGTTTGCTATCGGGATATCGGCTGCCGAAACAGCGGTGGCGATTGCTATCATTATTAATATTTACCGGAATATACGGAATATCCAGGTGAAAAACATGGAGGAGATGAAGCATTAGAATCATTAGAACCTGAAAAATTATGGAATATACATTATTAATATTAGTTCTGCCGTTTCTTTCCTTCCTGTTGCTTGGACTTGGAGGGAAACGCTTTCGTCCCAAAGCGGCCGGTGTAACAGGGACGTCTGTCCTGGCTGTTGTGACGGTTTTGTCGTATATGACCGCGTTCGATTATTTCGGCGGGGGACGCGGTGCGGACGGCACGTTCCCGACATTGATACCGTACGATATGATGTGGTTGCCGTTGAACGAAACGTCGCATATCGGAGCGGGGATATTGTTAGATCCTATTTCCGTTATGATGCTGGTCGTTATCTCGACGGTTTCGTTGATGGTACACATCTATTCGTTGGGTTATATGAAAGGCGAAAAAGGATTTCAGCGTTATTACGCCTTTCTTTCGTTATTTACCATGTCAATGATTGGACTGGTCATCGCAACGAATATCTTCCAGATGTATGTATTCTGGGAGCTTGTAGGAGTTTCGAGTTATCTTCTTATCGGGTTTTATTATACAAAACCTGCGGCGATAGCGGCCTCGAAAAAGGCTTTTGTTGTTACGCGTTTTGCCGATCTTGGTTTTCTTGTCGGTATTCTTATCTATGGATATTATGCCGGAACATTTTCGTTCACACCCCAGGCATATGTGTTAATTGCAGCAGGCGGCATGATTCCCTTAGCCCTGGGGCTAATGTTTGTAGGCGCCGCCGGTAAGAGTGCGATGTTCCCGTTACACATCTGGCTTCCCGACGCTATGGAAGGCCCTACGCCCGTGAGCGCTTTGATACACGCGGCGACGATGGTGGTAGCCGGAGTGTACTTAGTCGCGCGGATGTTTCCGCTGTTCATCGGATTTGCACCGGATGTACTTCATTGGGCAGGATACGTCGGGGCGTTTACTTCGTTGTTTGCCGCCGTCGTTGCTTGTGTGCAGACCGACATAAAACGCGTGCTGGCTTTTTCTACCATTTCGCAGATCGGGTTTATGATAGCGGCATTGGGCGTTTGTACCTCCGGCGACCCTCATGCCGGCGGATTGGGCTATATGGCGTCCATGTTTCATCTTTTTACGCACGCTATGTTCAAAGCATTACTGTTCCTTTGTGCGGGCGCAATCATCCATGCGGTACATTCAAATGAAATGAAAGATATGGGCGGGCTGTGGAAGTTTATGCCGGTTACGCACGTAACGTTCCTCATTGCTTGTCTGGCAATTGCCGGTATACCTCCATTTAGCGGATTCTTTTCAAAAGATGAAATACTCGCCGCCTGTTTCGGTTTCAACCCCCTAATGGGAGCGGTTATGATTTTTACCGCAGGCTTGACGGCCTTTTATATGTTCCGTCTTTATTATAACGTTTTCCTGAAACCCGCTCATGCTGCGGAACATGGCAGTGCGGCACATCACTCCACTCCTCATGAGGCGCCGGCAAGTATGACTATTCCCCTGATTTTTCTGGCTGTCGTAACTTGTGTTGCAGGATTTATTCCTTTCGGAGAATTTGTGAGCAGTAGCGGGAAAACGTATCATATACATATAGATAAGAATGTGGCTGTCATAAGTGTATGCGTGGCTGTGGCTGCTATCGGAATGGCATTCGTTATGTATAGAGGTGAAAATCGGACGCTGGCCGATAAATTGGCCGTTCGCCTGAAGGGATTCTATCGTGCCGCATATCGCCGGTTTTATATAGATGAGGTTTATCAGTTTGTTACGCATAAGATTATTTTCAACGGTGTCTCCACGCCTGTCGCCTGGTTCGATCGCCATGTTGTCGATGGTTTTATGAATTTGCTGGCTTGGATGACGAATGTCACGGGCAGTAAGATTAAAGGATTGCAAAGCGGCGCCGTACAGCAATATGCCATTGTCTTTCTGAGTGGCGCTCTGGCGCTTATTATTATATTGTTATTGATTTAAAATAAAATGACAAAAACAAGTTTGAAAAATGCTTTGGGCACTTGCCCAAAGGATAAAATCAGCCGGAAAAATGCTTTGGGCATCTGCCCGAAGGATAAAATCGGCTGGAAAAATGCTTTGGGCACTTGCCCAAAGGATAAAATCAGTTTGAAAAATGCTTTGGGCACTTGCCCGAAGCATAAAATCAGCCGGAAAAATGCTTTGGGCACTTGCCCGAAGCATAAAATCAGTTGGAAAAATGCTTTGGGCATTTGCCCGAAGGACAAAACCAGCCGGATTTATGAAAACTTGAATATAAGTTTTGGCAAAACCGGTTCGGTGCGTCAAAATCGGACAGTGTGCCTGAAAGGCTTCTTATACAATAGAATTGCCATCTTATATTTTACACATTACTAAAACATAAATAAAACAGGAAATGAATTTCTTATCTTTATTCGTTCTGATTCCCGTATTGATGATGTTGGGCCTGTGGGTTTCGCGCAACATCAGGCAAATACGGATTGTAATGGCCGCCGGAGCTTCGGCGTTGCTGGCGCTTGCCGTGTCGCTGGTCTTCTTATATCACGGAGCGCGCGCCGGAGGCGATACTTCCTGCATGTTGTTTACCGATAGCCGCGTATGGTATGCGCCTTTGAATATTCATTACGCCGTTGGAGCGGACGGGATATCGGTGTTCATGCTGTTACTTTCGGCCATTATCGTTTTCACCGGAGTGTTTGCCTCGTGGAGGATGTCGATGCAGACAAAAGAATTTTTTCTATGGTACTGTCTTTTGAGCGTAGGCGTGTTCGGCTTTTTTATCTCGCTCGATTTGTTTACCATGTTTATGTTTTATGAAGTAGCCCTGATACCCATGTACCTGCTTATTGGCGTATGGGGCAGCGGACGGAAAGAATATTCGGCCATGAAGCTGACACTGATGCTGATGGGAGGCTCGGCCTTTATATTAATGGGAATACTCGGCCTTTATTTCGGTTCCGGGGCTGTGACAATGAATCTCACGGAAATTGCAGAATCAGGTATACCGCTGGAGATGCAACGGATCTTTTTCCCGCTGACATTTATAGGCTTCGGCGTTCTGGGAGCATTGTTCCCCTTTCATACATGGAGTCCCGACGGACATGCGTCCGCGCCGACCTCTGTTTCCATGCTGCATGCCGGCGTATTAATGAAACTCGGAGGCTACGGCTGTTTTCGCATTGCGATCTGCCTGATGCCCGAAGCTGCCGCCGAACAAGCCTGGTTCTTCCTCGTACTGACGGCAATCGGCGTGGTTTACGGAGCCTTTTCCGCCTGCGTTCAGAAAGATTTGAAATATATCAATGCCTATTCCTCCGTTTCGCATTGCAGCCTGGTGCTTTTCGCCATTCTGATGATGACGCAGACCGCGAGTACCGGCGCTATATTGCAGATGCTTTCACACGGATTGATGACCGCCCTGTTTTTCGCTCTCATCGGTATGATTTACGGACGCACGCATACGCGTGACATTCGCGAGATGAGCGGCCTGATGAAAGTCATGCCGTTCCTTTCGGTTTGCTACGTCATTGCAGGACTTGCAAATCTCGGCTTGCCCGGATTGAGCGGTTTTGTGGCCGAAATGACCATATTTGTAGGCTCTTTTGAAGTGAATGACGTCTTTCATCGCACTTTGACCGTCATTGCAACGACTTCAATCGTTATTACAGCAGTATATATCTTACGCCTGATAGGGAAAATATTATACGGAGAGGCCCGAGTGGCCGACGAGGCTGTAGAATGTGGGACGACCGGACATTTGAAACTTGCCGATGCAACGTGGGATGAACGTTTTGCAGTGATATTCCTTATTATTGCTATTGCCGGATTGGGGTTAGCGCCCTGGGGAATAAGCGAGATGATAAGCGACAGCGTTAAGTCTGTTATTGTGTTAATAAAATAAATTTCCACAGGATCGTTCCTGTGGATTTTCAGTATAATTTAAGAATTATGAATTACAGTCAGTTTTTGCAAATGCGTCCGGAGCTATCATTGATGACGGTGATAGTTATCCTGTTTTTATATGATTTATATGCCGGGAAAAGTTTACGGAAATATTTCCAGCCCGTAACGTGCATACTGTTGCTCGCTCATGTTATAATAAACATCATTCCGTCGGGCGCCCCGTCCGAAGCTTTTGGAGGAATGTACGTTTACCTGCCGATGATGAGTATCGTTAAGAGCATCCTTTCGGTCGGGACGCTGATTGTCGTCATGCAGTCCGATACGTGGCTCGGGAGGGAAGATACCATTCGCAAGCGTGGTGAGTTCGTTGTGCTCGTATTATCCACTTTGCTGGGCATGTTCTTTATGATAAGCGCCGGCAATTTCCTCATGTTCGTGATCGGAATAGAACTTGCATCCATACCAATGGCTTGCCTTGTCGCTTTCGACAAATATAAACATCATTCGGCGGAAGCAGGCGCCAAATACATATTAACATCCATGTTCTCTTCGGGGCTTATGATGTTCGGCATTTCATTTATATACGGAACGGTAGGGACGCTTTATTTTGCAGACGTAACGGCAGGACTGACGGGCGCCCCGTTGCAGATTATGGCATTCGTTTTATTCTTCTCCGGGCTTGGATTCAAGATCTCGCTCGTTCCTTTCCATTTGTGGACGGCGGACGTCTACGAAGGCGCGCCGACGAGCGTTACGGCTTACCTGTCGGTCGTGTCGAAAAGCGCAGCCGCGTTTGCGTTGCTCGTCATCTTTATCAAAGTATTTGCGCCGATGATGGCAATCGGGCAGGACCTGTTGTATATTGTTATTGTCGCAACGATCACGATCGCCAATCTGTTTGCCATACGTCAGAAAAATATAAAGCGCTTCTTTGCGTTCAGCAGCATATCGCAGGCCGGATACATCATGCTGGGCGTCATTGGAGGCGATGCGACGGGCATGACTTCGCTGGTGTTTTACATGCTTGTCTATCTTGTAGCCAACATGGCGGCTTTCGGCGTTATTTCGGTTATCGAACAAAAAACGGAAGGACGGGTCTCCATCCATGATTATAACGGACTGTACCGGACCAATCCGAAACTGACGCTTGTCATGACAATCGCCCTGTTCTCCTTAGCCGGGATCCCTCCTTTCGCCGGATTTTTCAGCAAATTCTTTATTTTCATGTCGGCATTCGAAGCCGGATTTAAAGTCCTGGTTTTTATTGCACTGGTAAACACGGTTATATCGCTCTATTATTACCTGCTGATTGTAAAAGCAATGTATATTACCCCCAGCGACGCCCCCGTCGCATTTTTCAAAAGCGACATTTATACCCGCGCGAGCCTGTTGATATGCCTGCTCGGAATCCTTTTGACAGGAATAATAAGCAGCATTTACGACGGAATCAACCTGTTCGGATTCGGAGTATGAAGATTTTTCACTCGGATTGACTTCTCCTTAAATTCGCTAATAAAAAAATAACGGGAAATAACATTTTCGTCAAATAGAAACTTTGTGTTGTTGCCCGAGGGCAAGGATGCCTCTACGGTAGAGAGTTTTGTTCAATCTCTTGAAAAAAAAGGCGGCAAGAAAGAAAACATAGAAGTTGTAAGTATGAATATGTTGCCGGCTTTCATTTCCGGGGTCTTGGAAACATTACCTGATGCGTGTATGGTTTTTGATAAGTTCCATTTAGTGCAATCATTGAATAAGGCACTGGATGAAGTGCGTATAAGAGAGCGAAAAGGTAATGATTTATTGAAAGGGCACAAGTACACGGTTCTCAAGAAATACGATAAACTCTCAAGGGATAAGAAGTCGGAACTGGATGATGTGTTGATGATGTATCCAGGATTGGGAGAGGCATATCGCCTCAGGGAACTCTTCCTGGATATGTTCTCTGTCGTTAAGCTGGAAGAAGCGAAAGGGTATCTGTGGTTTTGGTGTGACATGGCTATGGATTTGAAGATCGTTCCGTATCAGAAGTTCGTCAATCTGATAAAAGCTCACTGGAGTGGGATAATAGCCTATTTTGATAAAAGAGTAACCAACGGTGTACTGGAAGGTATTAACAGTAAAATACAACCGGCTAAAAGAAGGGCCAGAGGCTATAGAAATATCAAAAATTTCATCAACATGATATACTTCCTGACTGCTAAACTAAAATTCGATTACCCACTCTATTCGTTATAGAGCCGACTTTTTTTGTTAAAAAAAAGAGGATGTATCTGTTGACACACCCCCTCCCCAATTCCCGCAACCTTTTGTACAAATAATTTTGCTTCCTCCGGTGTTTTTTGCTGTTTTTCTTTATCTTTGTCCCCTGTCCGAAAGCATCTGATGGGACTTTGTGCTTTTGGAAACGAATCAACGGAAGTCCTTTTTATTT
>JAISEJ010000094.1 GCA_031264155.1 Tannerella sp.
CCTGTCCTGCGCACGGTACAGGTCGTTTTTGCAGGTTGCCGTCAGAAGACGTATGCCAGGCCTACGTGCTGAAAAGATGAATTGATTTTCAGGTGGGGCAGGCAAGATGGAGATGGGGACGGCTTGAAGGCCATGTCGCCGTATTCCCTGAGATACATCCGCTTGACATTGCCGCGCTTGACATATCCTGTTATCATCAGTGGCGTACCGACAATCGCACATATCAATCCTGCACCGGCAATGGCGGCACCGGTACCCGTGACTTCCACAGTCGTCGTGTTACCGCTCTTTATCTCATTCTGTTCGCCGGTAGCGGCGCCTATTACCATACATGCTGTGCCGCCTATCACCAAACCGAGGCCAAAACCGGCCAGCCGGCTTGCTTTCTGGTATCGCCAGTAGAGATAAGGATCATTTTGCGCCATTCTTGACATTAAATTCGCAGTGTTGTATGCCGGGTAAGCATACTGCGCCGAACTGTTGTTTGCAATAAATAAGAAACAAATAAATACAAATAAATGCTTTTTCATGAGATTAAAAATTAAAAAAATTGAGGACTTCCGATAATTTATATCTGTCCGGGAGCGAGCCGGAGTCCGTTAAAAACCTGCTCCTGAACATCCGGTTCCGAACCCGGCGTTCCCCCTTCCTCCACGCGAGACGGCCTTTACATATACTTCGTGGAGGTTGGGCATATCAAAAAAACAATTCATGAATCCGGTGCAAAAATACAGGTGATATTGACGCCTGCCAACCCCAAAAGTGGGGTATTTTCAATTTGATTGAATATTTTTTTCTCAATAATGAAATAAATGCCCTTTTTTGTTTGTATTTGGATTGAAAACTGTAATTTTACCGGACAAATCCGATTATTTTCCTGTTTATGCATATTTTTAACTGTTTGCGGTATATGATTTTGCTTGCGAGTGTGCCGGTCTGCATCGGCATACGCGCTTCGGACGATACATTGGGAGAGGCTGGGCCGGCGGGCGATTCGTTTCATGCCGTCAAAGCGCCACCCCTTACGAAAAGGGAACAATTCAAGATCTATAACGAAAAGACCGGATATTATGCCGGCTTTGCAATCGACAGTGTGCTGCTCTACGGGCCGACTGCCTTAGCTCTTGCGAAGGAATTGCGGGAAAAGGAAGCGGAACGGACTCTTTATCACCACATAGGAGTTGCTTATGATTTCAGGGGTAATTATGATTCGGCCTTTATCTGTTACGACAAGGCAAGGGCGATAGACGTAGCGACGGGAGACCGGCCGGGAGAAGCCGCCACGCTTTCGCTGATGATATTTTCATACGCACGCCAGGGGAAATATGTTACGGCTATTGACTATTCCCTGGAAGTGCTCGCGATCTATGAAAGCATAGAGGAACAGCGGAATCGTACATATATAAATGCGCTGACAAACCTGAGCGAATTGTACCGTCGGATGAACAGTCCCGGAATGGCCATTCAATATCTGGACCGGGCGGCCGAACTGTGTGAAGAACTGGAAAAGGACATTCATTATATGTTGAGAATGGCGCATATCAACAACGAATATGCGGCCAATTATCTGGAACAGGGCAATCTCGAAAAGGCGCTCGAATATGCCTTGAAAGCGGACAATACTGAACATGGCATCATAAACAAGTGTAACACGAAATGGATGCTGGCGAGCATTTACCTGCGGCTGGGCGAGAGCGACAGAGCGCTGCAATCGGCGATGGAATCGCTGGAACTGGCCGATATTCTGAAAGATAAAGTCCTGTATATGGATGTCCGGAAAGTATTGTCCGACATATACCTGGCACAGGGGCGCTATCCCGAAGCGGAATCCGAAGCGCTTGAGGCATGGCAGGCCGATTCGACCCGCCTGGACGAATCGCGCGTCATCGCCTTGAATATTGCATTGGCGAATATCTACATGCACGATGCGGGAAAAGCGGCGTACTACCTCCGAAAGTATTCGGAAATGAACCGGAAATATTCCGAAAAGAGCTTTCACAACACGGTGTCCGAGCTGACGATCAAGTACGAAACGGAGAAAAAGGAAATGCGCATATCGTCTCTGGAACGCCAGAAAATCCTGTACGTATCTATCAATCTTATCGGCGTACTGCTGGCGCTGGCGTTATGGATTGTGTTTCGCCAAAAAATTCGGAGCGAGCGGAAAGAAAAGCAGCTTGCTGCCGCCCGGGCTATGCTGGAAGGCGAAAAGGAAGAACGGAAGCGTCTTGCGCGTGACCTTCACGACGGTCTTGGCGGCATGTTGTCACTGGTGAAACTCGGTGTTGCCGGCGAAGAACACCTGCAACACCTTAACGGGAAAATAGACCTTTGTATCAAGGAGCTTCGCCGCATAGCGCATCACCTGACGCCTTTCTCCCTGGCGCAATCGGGGCTGAAGGTTGCGCTGGAAGACTATTGTTTCTCGTTTTCCAATGTCCGGTTTCATTTTTACGGCGAAGACCGCCGCTTCGATGAACAGATCGAACTCGTGGTTTATTATTGCGTCTGCGAGCTGGTGAATAATTCCATTAAACATGCCCGTGCGACAGGCATCAACGTACAGTTGATATTGACCGGCGAACAAGTGACGCTTACCGTTCAGGACGACGGTTGCGGCTTTGACAAGTCATTGCAGACGCAGGGCGCCGGACTGAAAAACATCGCCGACCGGATTGCGATATTCAACGGTAAAATGGACATCATAACCTCCCCGGGCAACGGTACGGAAACGAACATAGAAATGTCCTGCCTGTAATTTTATTTCGCGCTTTTTGTGAATTTATACCGCGCTCTGTGTGCAGTGTATAATAAATATCAATCAAGAAGAGTGTATTTCAAAGAGTGCGGAATCAGTTATAGATAACGTCGAGAACGGTCTGGCCTACAGCTTTCAGCACATTTCTGTCAATGTTATCCATCGTATCGTTTTGCGTATGCCAGTGTAAACCGAATCCATGCGGCGTATCGGGTTTCAGGTTAATAATATCAACACAGGGAATATTGCGGCCGGAAATAACATATTGATGATCATCCGTCACACCGCCGCCCCTTGCATTCACAAAATATTTGCCGTATCCCAGATTCCTGGCTGCATTCCAAACCCGCTCTACAACGGGAGCTGCATGGTACATTGAACGGTCTTCCTTATAAAAAGTGGCATCCCGGTGTCCTACCATATCCAGCAGGATACCGAAATCCGCCTTATAACCGGGAACATGAGGATTTTTAGCCCAGAACTGCGTCCCCAGACACCAAGTATGCTCCTTATATTCCTTAACAAATTCAGGCGTTCCGTAATCTTCCGCATCAAAAAAGATGATATCAATACCCGTATCAATGCCGGAAGATCCTATCAGGCGTGCTATCTCCAGCAAAACGCCAACACCGCTGGCGCCATCGTCAGCGCCGTCAATCGGCTTATGGCTATTCGCTTCGTCGGCATCCTGGTCCGAATAGGGCCGCGAATCCCAGTGGGCAAACAGGAGAATACGCTTTTTGCTATCCGGATTGAATGTTCCTATTATATTTTTTGCTTGCAGCCTGTCTCCGTTATAGGCGGTAAGAACAGCTTCCTGAACATACACCTTCGCGCCGTGGCGTTCGAGTTCGGAGGCCAGATAATCGGCGCAGTCTTTATGTGCCTGCGTATTGGGAACGCGCGGCCCAAAAGCAACCTGCCCGGCCACATAGGAATAAGCGCTGTCGGGATCAAAAGAAGGCGCTGTCATCAGATTGTCGATATTTGTACTGTTAACGGTTTCAACTGCCGAATCGTCTCCTTTTGCAGCCTTCTTCTGGCTGCAACACGAAAAAAACAAACTGATCATAAGTAAATAAACAAACTTGCTCATATTTATATATTTATATTCTAAAATACCAATCACTCTTAACGATCCACGTTCATCACTTCCTCCATCACCCTTATCAGGTTTCCGCCCCAGATTTTCGCGATACTTTCATCATCAAAGCCTTCCGAAATCAAACGCATCGTTATCCGGATAAGCTCATTAGCGGAACGACAACCTGTCAGTTCGCCGTCGCCATCGAAATCCGAACCGATACCGACATGGTCGATACCCGCCACTTCCACAATATGGCAAATGTGCCTTACCGCATCGCTTAACGACGCCTTATCCGCATCTTCATTGATAAACGCTTTATAAAGGCATATCTGCACTACGCCTCCCTGTGATGCTAATGCGCGAATTTGGTCGTCATCAAGATTCCGGCGATGATTGCATAACGCCCGCGACGAAGAATGGGAAGCAATAACAGGCTTTCTGCTATATTTCAATACATCGTAAAATGTATCGCCGGATGCATGTGAGACGTCTATCATCATGCCCAAACGGTTCATTTCCGCTACGACATCCCGGCCGAAGGGGCTTAAACCGCCCCACTCCCTGTTTCCGGCAGCCGAATCACAAATATCATTGTCGCCATTATGACACAGCGTCACATACGAAACACCCAAATCTTTAAAAATCTTCAGACGCCGGATATCCTTACCAATAGCATATCCGTTTTCGATACCTAACAAAACAGCTTTTTTCCCTTCCCGTTTCAGACGCCGCAATTCATCAGCCGTACGAGCTATCCCCATACGTTCCGAATGAAGACGGGCCTGGTCAATCACCTTCGACAAACGATTCCGGGCATATTCGCAAGCATTTTGTAACGATACGTCGTCACGCATTCCCTGCGGAATATATGCGACCATAAACACGGCATCCAGACGCCCCTCCTCCATTAACGGGAGATTTACCTTCCCACCTTCCTTACGCCCCAAATCGAATGTTTCAAAAAGCATCGGGGTGTCGGTATGGGAATCAATCGTCAGCATGCGTTCGTGCAAACGTTTAGCCTTAGCAAACACTTCCGCCAGACCCACATGATAGCGAAATAAATCCAGCATCACCTCATTCCCGGCAACAGCCATAGATTCCGGGTGCCACTGAACGCCGAATATCGCATATTCGGGATGTTCAATCGCTTCGTTTAATCCATCCGGCGATGTCGCCACCGTAATAAATTCCGGTGCAACATCCTTCACTGCCTGATGATGAAATGAATTAACGGGGATTGCGTGCTGTGAAGGAGATTTTAATACGGCTTTCAGTTTGGAAGGAATATCCGTCGGGACAATCGTATGTGTCGCGACATCACGGGCTTCTGCCTGACTGTGTTTCAATGCTTCCGCAGAAAACCGGGTGTGAATGTCCTGATATAGCGTCCCGCCAAAAGCAACGTTTATAACCTGATGACCGCGGCAAATGCCAAAAACAGGCAACTGGCGATCAAAAGCAAGCTTCAACAGCAAAAAATCATACTCGTCGCGATACGAATCCGTATCCCCGGTTTCCGGTGCGGGTTCTTCACCCAAATATGCCGCATCAATATCGCCTCCTCCCGAAAGTATAATCCCATCTAGCATATCCACGATTGTAGCCAAAGCATGAATATCGGTGGTAACGGGCAATAACACCGGCGCGCCCCCTGCCATTACAACCGACTGAAAATAAGGTTCCGCAATACAGGATGTTCCCTCTTTGCGGTTAGCGGAAATGCCGATTTTCGGCCTTCTGTACGAAGTATCCGATGTATTGTCATCAACCTTATGATACAAAAATTCCAGCAATGAAGACATATCCGTTAATTATGCGGCAAACAACATTCTCAAACTAATCAGGCATCAATATTGGCATAAGTAGCATTCTCTTCGATAAACTCACGGCGCGGCCCCACTTCTTCTCCCATAAGCATTGCAAAGGTAGAATCGGCTTCGACGGCATTATCAATCGTTATCTGTTTTAACGTACGGTTTTCAGGGTTCATTGTCGTATCCCACAACTGGTGGTCGTTCATTTCGCCCAAACCTTTATACCGCTGTGTATGCACCTGGCTTTCGTTTCCTCCCGCATGAGCATCTATAAATTTCTGGCGTTGCAGATCCGTCCAGCAATATTCTTCAGCCTTACCTTTCTTACACAAATACAACGGTGGGGTAGCCAGGTAAACGTAGCCTTTCTCTATCAATCCGCGCATACGACGGAAGAAAAATGTCAATATCAGCGTTGCAATATGACTCCCATCCACATCGGCATCGGTCATAATAATCACTTTATGGTAGCGCAGCTTCGAAAGGTTCAAATCTTTCGGATCCTCTTCCGTCCCGATAGTAACTCCCATGGCACGATAAATATTCTGAATTTCCTCACTCTCGAACACTTTATGTTCCATCGCTTTCTCAACATTCAGGATTTTACCACGTAACGGCAGGATAGCCTGAAAATTACGGTCGCGTCCTTGCTTTGCCGTACCTCCTGCCGAATCACCCTCGACAAGGAACAATTCGCAATCCACTGCATCTTTCGACGAACAGTCGGCCAACTTGCCGGGCAATCCTCCGCCGGTAAGCGGTGATTTACGCTGTACCATTTCACGCGCCTTGCGTGCAGCCTGACGTGCGGTAGCAGCAAGAATTACCTTGTCCACAATAATCTTCGCCTCCTTGGGATGCTCCTCCAGATAATAGCCGAGAGCCTCCCCTACAGCCATATCAACAGCGCCCATCACTTCATTGTTTCCAAGCTTCGTTTTAGTCTGTCCTTCGAACTGCGGTTCCGCAACTTTTATGGAAATAACGGCTGTAAGGCCTTCCCTGAAATCATCTCCCTGTATTTCAACCTTGGCTTTTTCAAGCAGTTTCGAATCTTCCGCGTATTTTTTCAAAGTACGTGTCAATCCGCGACGGAATCCGGAAAGATGCGTGCCTCCTTCTATTGTATTAATATCATTCACATAAGAGAAAACGCTCTCGTTATACGACGTGTTATATGTCATAGCTACTTCTACCGGAATACTTTGTTTTTCCGTAATGATATGTATAACATCTTGAATAAGGGGTTCTTTTGCGCGGTCTACATAGCGGACAAATTCTTTTAATCCCTCGTCGGAATGAAATATTTCTTTCTTATACGTGCCGTCTTCATGAACAACGCGTTTATCCGTCAACGTAAGATAAATGCCCGCATTGAGAAACGCAAGCTCACGCATACGGTTTGCCAGAATATCATATTTATATTCCATAACGGTAAAAATAGAAGCATCCGGCTTAAACGTAATGATCGTTCCCGTCGTGTCGCTTGTCCCAATCTCTTTTATATCGCCCAAAGCCTTACCGACAGAAAATTCCTGGACATAAATCTTCCCGTTACGGTGGACCTCAGCTTTCAGAAGTGTCGATAATGCATTCACACACGAAACTCCGACACCGTGCAGTCCTCCTGACACTTTGTAAGTTCCCTTGTCAAATTTACCTCCTGCATGAAGTACCGTTAACACAACTTCCAATGCCGATTTACCTTCTTTCTCATGAAAATCGACCGGGATACCTCGTCCGTCATCCGCCACACGGATTGAATTATCTTCGTTTATAACGACTTCTATATTTTCACAATAACCGGCCAGCGCTTCATCTATAGAGTTATCAACAACTTCATAGACCAGGTGATGCAATCCTTTTTCACCCGTATCGCCAATATACATTGCCGGACGTTTTCGCACAGCCTCCAAACCTTCAAGTACCTGAATATTCTTCGATGAATATTCATTACTTGCATCTTTCAATTCTTCTTCACTCATATATTCTTTATATTATCAATTTAATTCTCCAAAAAAGCTAACAAATATCGCATTTTTTTTCGAATCCGAAAAATTCCGGCAGGTTAAAATTGTCAAAATGTTGAAAAACAAAAAAAGGCGACTTTTAACAGTCACCTCCAAGTAGCCCGTAGGGGAATCGAACCCCTCTTTTGAGAATGAGAATCTCACGTCCTAACCGATAGACGAACAGGCCATAAGTAGAAAAAAGCCAAACCGCGAATAGTTCAGCTTTCATATATCTATGACAGGAAAACCGGCAATCAGACGCACATTGCATTGACACGCTTTGCAATCTTCGATTTCAGATTTCCCGCTTTGTTCTTATGAATAATATTCCGCTTCGCCAACTTATCAAGCATTGAACATACTTTCGGGAACAGTTCTTTTACTTCATCCCTGTCTTCCGATACACGAATTTTCTTCAATGCATTACGCATAGTCTTTGCAGCATACCTGTTACGCAAAGTACGAACTTTTATCTGACGAACTCTTTTTACTGATGATTTGTGATTAGCCATCTTTTTATTTATTCTTTCAATTATTTACTTTTAAACATCATTTTCTTCGTAGCCCGTAGGGGAATCGAACCCCTCTTTCAAGAATGAAAATCTTGCGTCCTAGCCGATAGACGAACAGGCCATCTGTCACATTGACAGCAACATTTTGAATAACCAACAATACCCTTTGCCTTTTTGCGAGCGCAAAGATATTGCTTTTAATTTATACGCCAAATTTTTTAGCTGTTTTTTTTCAAAAACCCGATTGCTTTTGAAAATAATACCCTACATTTGCACGCAAAAGTGTTAATAATGTTGCATAAAACCAAAGGAGTCGTATTACGCACCTTTCCGTACAACGACAATTACATTATTATAAATATGTATACGGAAAATTTCGGACGTGTCTCGTACATGACCTCAAACTCACATGGAAAAAGGGCCAAGATCTCACGCGCCCTCCTACAGCCCTTATCCATACTTGATATGGAGGTCGAACATTTTAACAACCGGGACATACATCGTATAAAAGAGGCTAAATCCGATTATCCTTTTACACAATTATACCGTCATCCCGTCAAAAATGCGATTGCGCTGTTCCTTTCAGAGATACTTTATCGTATTATACAAGAAAGGGAAAGCAATCCGCCTCTATTCGACTACCTTTGCCGTTCTATAAAATGGCTTGAAATAGCGGATGCCGGAATAGCAAATTTTCATCTTACGTTTTTACTTCAATTGTCGTTTTATCTGGGTATCCATCCGAACGGGAAATCATACAAAACCGGTTGTTTTTTTGATCTGCTGAATGGCGTCTTTACGGAATCCTTACCGGAACACAGTTATTACCTGAATAAAGAAGAAAGCATTGTCTTCGAACGCCTCCTGCGGATAAATTATGAGAATATGGCTGTTTATTCATTTACCGGACGGGACCGTTCAAATATAATCCGCCATATCATACAGTACTACCGGCTCCATCTGTCCGATTTTCCCGAAATAAAATCGTTCACCGTAATGCAAAGTTTATTCGGCGATTAGCCGGTATCCCTTCATCTCTGCTAAACGATCATGCTTTTATCTATTATCCCGTCTTACTTTGTAACATTTCGTAACATTCTACATGTTTTTTTATGGAATATGAATGAATAATACCCCACTTTTAGGGTATAGCAGAAATAAAAACGGTTATATTTTTGCAGGATTATTCATTTTATCCTAAAGTCGATATAAGTCATGAGAGAGGTAGCATACGTATTTTTTCTTTTTGTTTTAACCATGTCCATGAATGCGCAGATCCATATTGATTTGTCAGCCAATGCAAGGACGTCCGATTATATACAAAAAACGGAAAACATGCCACGGGATGCCGTTATACATAATAATAATCTCGGAATCGAGAAAATAGGAACACAAGTTAAAGCATTGGAAAAAGCAAAACAATTATATACGTGGTTAGGTATTGTATCCGTAGTAGCGCTTTTGCTGGCTTTCGGACTTCTACTCTATCGGCATAAGCAATTGAACACACATAAAATCAAACAATTTAAAAAAGAGAAACAATTAATTGCGACGCAAGCGATATTGGAAGGCGAGACCGCCGAACGCTCGCGACTTGCACGTGACCTGCATGACGGATTGGGCGGCATGCTTTCCGTCATTAAACTAAATCTAAACGAAATAAACAATAGTTCCGTTTTACGGAATACGAATGTAGACCGTTTTAATAGTGCAATGAAAATGTTGGATCAGTCTATTGTGGAATTGCGACGCATTGCACATCACATGATGCCGGAATCATTGTTGCGTTTCGGATTGAAAACATCTATTGATGATTTCTGCCGCGCTATTCCTCATGCGCATTTTCAATATTACGGCAGCGAAGACAGACTGGAACGGCGGCTGGAAGTGCTCCTGTACCGTTGCGCTTTTGAGTTGGTAAACAATGCCGTAAAATATGCAAATGCCAAAGACATCCATGTACAGTTAATAGTTGACAACGGATTGGTATCACTTACGGTACATGATAATGGCGCCGGATTTGATCCGCTCAGAAACACAATTGGTACCGGATTAAGAAATATACGTACCAGGGTATCGGCTTTCAACGGCAAAATATTCATCAATTCCTCTCCCGGAAAAGGAACGGAAGTGAGTATCGAATTTGAGAATACAGACAATACGGAAATTTAGTTTTTATAAAATAAACAATCACGTATGATTACAGTACACATAACAGACGACCACAAAATGCTTACGGAGGGACTACGCATTTTGATAAACGAATCCAACATCGCTACGGTAACAGGAGTATCTTATTCTCTATCGGAATGTAGAAACGTCTTTGCATTCAAAAGACCGGATGTACTACTGCTCGACATTAAATTGCCGGATGGCAACGGAATTGACTTCTGCGCCGAGACGCATGAAAAATATCCCGAACTTAAAATATTAGCGCTCACTACTCACGATGAATATTCCGTAGTGCGTCGTATGATAGAAAACGGAGCAAACGGCTATATCCTGAAAAACGCTCTATCCGAAGAAATTATTGCCGGGATAGAAACCGTAATGAATGGTAATGTGTTTCTTTGCGAAGAAATCGACTTCCTTATTAAAAAACAAAAAAATCAGGCGATATGGCTTACGGCACGCGAACAGGAACTATTACGCCTCATCGTCGATGGTTATACAAATCAGGAAATGTCTGACAAACTATACCTTGGCTTGGAAACGATTAAAACTTATCGCAAAAACCTCATATTGAAACTCGGAGCAAAAAACTCCATGGTGCTCGTAAAAATGGCAATCGAAAACAAGCTGATATAAAAGAAAAGTGTTTGCCGGATCTGTTTATCCGGCAAACAGGTCTTTAATTATCGTCCTTTTCGGGTTTGGCCGGAAACATGCGTATTTTCGAAGCGTTTTCAATCGCCTTCACTGCAATGTCCTTAACGTTGGCTTCGGCGCGATTTGCTTTATCGGAATATTCCTTCAATTGCGTCTGCTGCTCTTTGATTTTTTCCTGCAATGATGCGATGATCTGGTCTTTCAGGCGGATGTCGGCTTCGTTTTGTTTTTCCGTCAGTTGGATGTCAAAGTCATATTTTGTCTGAAGCTGCCTGGTAATCTCTGCCTCTTTGTCTTTCAACGCCTTTTCCAGTTTGGCCGGAAACTCGGCATTGTTTTTCCGAAGCTCGGCTAATTCGGCTTCTGCGCTTTTCAATTCGGCTTCCCGGTTGGAGATTTCCTGTTCGAAATTCGCTTTCCTGTCAACAAGCTCCTTTTCGAGTTGGAATCTGCGGGTATCGTATTCATCCTGTTCTTTTTGGCGCTTGATTTTCTGGTTATACGCATATTCTTCTTCCTCGCGTTTATGACGTTTGGCCAAGTCGTCGGCATATTCCTTTTCCTCTGCTTTCTGTTTCGCTTTTTCGAGTTCCCACTGCGCTTTTTTCTCCGCCATTTCATTGGCGAAAGCCTCTTCCTTTTCCGTCATAGTGATCTCGAAACGTTCTTTTTTCTCTTTCTGGGCAAGCAACATGGCCGCCAGTGAATCCGTATTGGCCGATAAAGCATACAAATCTTCGAGCGACTTTTTTTCCAGTGCAATGGCGGCGCGGATTTCTTCCAGTTTCTTAAATTCGCTGTTCAAACTCTGCAAAATATCATCCAGCGCGTTACCCAGATTTGATTTAAGCCCGTTGATGCTTTTCACAATATTTTCGCCGGTGATTCCGGATACTTTTTCCAGTGTTTCCTTCTTTTGCTTTTCTTCCTGCATTTGCTTGGGAATGTCTGCCTTCGCCTGCTGCACATTCTTCAATAATGCCTCATAAGCCTTCAATATTTCCGCTTTCGTACTCTTATCCGATACTGTTGTCTCCATAGTCTATTGTTGATATTTATAATGATTTTGCTGCAAATATAAGCAATAATTCACACTTGAATGAACATCACGTTCTTTTAACTAAAAACTAAACAAAAAAAACGGGTCGTCGTCGTTGGTTGACAGCATATAAATCTTATTGTTTTTTTCGTCGACAGTGAAATATCCCCACTTGTCTAACCTGTATTTATGCACCGGATTGCCGTTCCAGTCGTACTGTTCGACATACATATAAGTTTGCCCCTTGTTGTTGTCGGACATCACCTGTACGGGGGTACGACCGCTGTAAAGGAAGTAAACATAATCGTTTCCGGCGCAGGCGCCCCAATAATGGGTCACGTTACGGTCGGCTCCATTGATTATTCTCACTGAGCCGTCGTCGAATTCTTCCTGTTCGAAATTAATCGTTTTGACGGTTTGAGCTTCGAGGTTCATAAATTTGATAATCTTATAGTATTTATATGCATAAGCCATTCGATTTTGAGCGGAATTCACTACAAAATCGCCCGTATAGGCCACCCATGATTTCTGCCTTTTGTTGAGAGTCAAGTTGAATACCTCTTGTGTAGTAATCGAATCGCCGGTTTTGACTGAGCGGAAGACACTTTTTCCTTTTGGGGTGGCGTCGACATAGATAAAGTCGCCGGGAGCGATATTGACAATCTGTTTTTCGCTAGCCACCAGAGCGGTTAGTTCGGAAAATTTGAAAGGATAGGGTATCAGTTCACCTGATTTTTCGTAACGATAAAGTTTTCGGTTGGTCATCTCGAAAGTATAGGCCAAAATACTCGTATCGGGGCTGGGAACCAGCGATGCAAAAACAAACTCGTCAGGTCCGTTGCCCAATCTGCCGCTGTGACCTAAGAATCGCATATCGGGCAATGAAAACTGCATAAAAGCGTGTCCGTTGATACCGTTTTTCACAATAATGCGGTCCCCCTTGACTAGCATTTGTGATCCGCTGACTTTGAAAATCGCCGTATCGTTATCCAGTTGTTGGCCGGTGAGGTTGACGACCTCGCCAAAAGGGTCTTTGTTTTTGTAATACACTTCGTCTCCTTCTAAAGGCGGTAAGGTTTTGACTTCTTCAATGTCCGGTTCCGGCTCAACGGCTTCGGCAACCGGCTGTTGTTTCTTATTTTCAAACACGCAAGAACCGACAAACAGCATAATAAAACAACAAACAAATAAATTCTTCATGACAATTTAATTTTTAATAACTGAGAATATATTTGTTTGACGCTTTTTTAATGATTTTATTGTATTAACAGGCTAAAATTCATCAATACATCAGTCCAGCATCAACGTCATGTACAAGCCTGATATATCGGCTATGCGATTGTCGAGTATGCAGGCTAATCCATAGGATTGTCTTGGAGGATTGGCGTTTTCTTCCGCAGACAGAGGAGTGCGGATTTCTACCGTCCGGGCATTATATCGGCGATGCAGATAGCGAATTAAGGCCTCTTTTACAGGCGTGCTGTCGTATAGCATTTCTTTTATAATAATTTTACCCTCCGGTTCCGGTTTTGCGAACGCTATGCCGACCGGGTTGTTTTCCCGGAGTACGGCCCATGCATTGCCACCGTCATACGCCAAATCACGGATGACAGTTTCGAAATCATCTGCTTTATGTATGACGGCACACGGGCGTTCGTGTTGCTTGCGGTCGAAATAAGGGAAGTATTTATCCGTTGTACACTCAATAAATGTATAATCCGGCTGAGAGCCTGTTTCCCGAATAACGGAATGGTCGGCGTTTATAGCCTGAACGGACTGTTTGCCGGAATAAGATGTTTCAACGCCGTAATCAACCGGATATGAATATCCGAATTTTTTATAAAAATCAAACAGCCAGGGTTCCGCCGGAATAAGCGTTGATACGGAATATCCTCTTTGGCGCATGACCTCCATAGCTTCCGTCATCAATGTTTTCATGACGCCTTTCCCGCGTTCCGAAGGATGTGTGCAAACACCGCATACGTAAGCCGAAGAGAGGATGCCGTTTATCGTGTTTATTTCGTAAGGAATCATCTGTAAAGCGGCAATGATGCTGTTATCTTTTTTTATGACGAGGGTATTTTCGGGTTTGTAAACCCGGCTGAAAAAGAGGCCGGCGAACTCGTCGGAATCCTGAAATACATCCTGCCATAAAGCCACAATTTCCGGCTTATTCTCCGGTAAAGGGAAAGAGGACTGCATACGGGTTGGGGTATTATTGTGAAACATAAGTGTTATGTGTCACCTTCTTTTGACGGCGGCATTTTTTTCAAGCAATATGACGGGGTTATATGACAGTTTAGATTTGCGCAAGCCCGGTATTCCCAAGTCTTCTTCACGGTTTATGTACGTGTATTGCTCCGGGATACGGGATGCAAATTCCCGGTTGATAACGCTGAATATGCCTTCGTAACTGACATCCGCCTTTTCAACGTGCACCCCGAATGTATGACTGTTTATCGGCGAACCGTATGTGAATGCAATTATTTTACCGTCCACCACGATAGTTCCTCCCTGCAGGCCCAGTTCGTCGAACCGGTTCATGGCAAAAGTCATGGAGCGGTGTTCGTGGGCGAGGTCTTCCCTGTCGTTTTCGTTTATGTTCGCCTTACACCATATCCGCTCCACTTCCATGCATTGGCCAATGATGTCCGGCGTTATCGGCAGATAGGCATATTCATATTGCTTTTCGAATTTGTTTATATGATTCCGTTTCGGCTGCAGCCGTTTGCCCTTAAGGGTTACAAGGTCTTCCCGCAGATAAATGTAATCAAAAAAATCACGTTCCGTAATATAGGTGAAACTTTCGGGAAAGGCAGCGTTTATTTTATCCTTCGAATCGGGCGTTACGCCGAGTATCAGCAATGAGTATCCTGCATGTTCGGCATCGTCTTCCATAATTTCGATTGCTGTTTTCAGATCGCCGTTGCCGACGGGAAACATATATGCCAAGTGCCTGCGTCCTTTCTGTTCCACGTAAAAACGAAGGAAAAGAAAATCGTTCATAATCGCATATTCGCTTTCATAGAGAAAGCTCCAGCTGCACATGTTTGCAAAGGCATAATCGCAATTGAGCAGGTCTCCCGGAAATGTAAACGCCGTGATAGCTGCCCGGTCTTCTATTGTTATAGGTTTGAATGAAAGCATTTTCGTTATACTTATGTATTATATCTCCACATCATCCCACGCGCCGCCGACAAGTTCGCGGGTGGTGCGATAGCCGGCAGTTTTGAGCAATGCAAGCGTTTCCTCGCGTCCGTCGTTCACCAGATCGGGATAATGACAGTCGGAGTTTACCATGACTGGGATGTTGCGCCTTTTCAACTCCTTGTATGACGCTATATGCGGATAGGTTTCTCCTTTTTTTGTTTTATTCTTGCTGTTAACCTCGACGATAAGCCCTTTTTCGGCAATAAAATCAAGCAGGTCAAGATACGGTTTCCGGTACCACCCGGCCTGCATGTCAAAATCGGGATGCCTGTTCCCGTTCATGTATATTTTGTCGACGTGTCCGACGATATCAAAACCTCCGGCCTCGACCATGTTCATGGATGATTCGAAAAAATGTTCGGCCAGGCGACGGACGCTTCCTCCGTAATGATCGTCAATCCTTTTTTCGAGATCCCCGTAACAGCCGTCGATGCATACCATGTTTTCTTCAAGCAGCGGTTCCGCCCATGGCAGGAAATGAATGGAGCTTATGCGGTAATCGAGCGGCATCGAGCGGAAATACGCTATCGAAGCATTGTATGTTTTATCCAGATAATCAATCTCAAGCCCAAGGTAAATTTCTAAAATCCCGGCATATTTATCTTTCAGGCGGTTTATTTCCGCGATATATTCGGGCAGGTCATCTTTCGGCATATTCCAGAACGTTTCGAACGGAAGCGGGGAATGGGAGGAGAACCCGTATGCGCGGAATTTGCGCGCCGTCGCGAACTTAACAAAATCTTCCGGATGGCTTCGCCCGTCGCAAAAAGTACAATGACTATGGAAATTACTGTTTTTCCCCATAATTGGAATATGCAGGCGTTTTACTTTATTACGTTGAGTTCTTTCCCTGTTTTAACAAATGCGTCAATAGCTTTGTCGAGATGCGCCGTCTCATGACCGGCCGAAAGCTGTACGCGGATGCGCGCCTGACCTTTCGGAACGACGGGATAATAAAAGCCGGTAACAAAAATACCTTTTTCCTGCATACGCTGCGCAAAGACCTGCGACAGCTTGGCGTCGTACAACATTACCGCGCAGATAGCCGACTGTGTCGGTTTGATGTCGAACCCGGCAGCGGTCATCCTCTCGCGGAAATACGTTACGTTATCCGTCAACCGGGTGTGCAGTTCGTCGCTTTCCCGGAGCATACGGAACATTTCTATGCTTGCGCCCACAATAGCCGGGGCAAGCGAGTTCGAGAACAGGTATGGGCGCGAACGCTGGCGCAACAGGTCGATGATTTCCTTATGCCCCGTCGTAAAACCACCCATTGCTCCGCCGAACGATTTGCCGAGCGTACCGGTGAAGATGTCTATCTTGCCGTAAACGTTATACAATTCGGCCACTCCCCGCCCGGTCGGGCCTACGACGCCGGCCGAGTGTGATTCGTCGACCATGACAAGCGCATCATATTTCTCAGCCAGGGCGCATATTTTATCCATCGGGGCTACATTGCCGTCCATCGAAAACACGCCGTCGGTTGCAACGATACGATAGCGTTGCGACTGCGCCTCCTGCAGGCATCGTTCAAGCTCGTCCATATCGGCGTTCGCATAGCGGTAGCGTTTTGCTTTGCATAAGCGCACGCCGTCTATGATGGAAGCGTGATTAAGCGCATCCGAGATGATTGCGTCATCCTCCGCAAGCAGCGGCTCGAACAAGCCTCCGTTAGCATCGAAGCATGAACCGTAGAGAATCGAATCTTCTGTCCGGAAGTATTCGGAAACGGCAGCCTCCAGTTGTTTATGCAGATCCTGCGTCCCGCAGATAAAACGGACGGACGACATCCCGAATCCGCGCGAATCCAGTGTTTTTTTAGCCGCTTCGATAAGGCGCGAATTATCGGACAGTCCGAGATAGTTGTTCGCACAGAAATTAAGCGTTTCTTCACCTTCGTTGACACATATATTCGCTTTTTGCGGAGTTTTTATAATGCGCTCCCTTTTATATAATCCTGCCGATTCGATATTTGTCAGTTCATCATTCAGGAACTGTTGAAATTTTCCGTACATAATTCTTTTTCTATTAAAATGTTTAACGAGGGGCAAAGATAATATAAGTTTGGTCAGGGATGCAAATAAATACATTTATTTTGCACATTAACACTTTACGCGGGATGGCTTCGTGCATTGCACACCCTGTAAATCCGCATCCCAGCATCCCTTCGGGATGCCGGATATATTCTCATCTCACCATCTTATCCCGCGCGCAGTATAATCCATAGCCATGAATTTCGCGAATGACATCCCAAACATGCTTTGCAAGGTCTTGGAAAGTACAAATGACATCCCAAACATGCTTTCATGAGGCTCGGCTATCGCAAATGAACCTTTAGGAACATAAACCGGTGGATTTTCCATCGTAAATGACCCCTCAAACATAAAAACCGGTGGATTTTCCATTGTAAATGAACCCTCAAGCATAAAAACCGGTGGATTTTCCATCGTAAATGACCCCTCAGAAACAAAAGCCGGTGGCTTTTCCATCGTAAATAACCCCCTTAAGCATGAAAGCCGGTGGCTTTTCCATCGCAAATGACCCCTCCGGCACGAAAGCCGGGGGCTTATACAATTTCCAAATCCTTTTCAAGAAACTTTTGATACTGTTTATACATAAAATTATAGAAAGCGGTCATATTACCGGTTGTCCGCGCTTTTTCCAGCGCCTGAACATAAGGGATACGGCTGCTTTTGAAAACGTAAAATATCGGCAATTCAAATATTGCTAAGATATAATTCATGAGCAGGCGGCTTGTTCGTCCGTTGCCGTCGGCAAAGGGGTGTATGTTTACAAAACGGTAATGCAGTTCAAAGGCTAATTCACATTTTTGGTCGAAGGTCTGTACTTTGCCGGTTTTGTCGTTTATTTCTCTTACGAGCGTTTTCATTAGAGCGGGTACTTTGGCGCTGTCGGGGAAACGACGCGCTCCGGCAAACACATTCAGCAGACGATATTCCCCGCGCGTACTGTCGAATGTCCCTAATGCCGTGTTGTGAATGCTGCCTGTGTTTTTCACTACCATCGCCCCGATTTGCCGGATAAAAGTCTCCGTGAGCGGGAGGCGTTTTTTTGCCTCGTTCAGAATGAAAACAAGCGCTTTCTGGTGGTCTATTACCATTTGCTGCTCGGTAAAGGGCTTGTTTTTGGCGGGTATATCAAGGTCGAGTAAGTTATATACTTGCCCTTCTGTTAGCGTACTGCCCTCTATTGCCGTTGAATGATAGGTAATAGCGTAGGATGTAAATTTCTGTAAACCTACCTGCCCCTGCACTGCTTGCCTGTATTTGTCGACAAGCATTTCAATCTTATTTATCTTATTCATCATATTTTGACTAAGGAATGCTATCGTTTATTGAATATCAGTTCCAAACCTTGTGGGATATAGTATTTAAACTTGTGGTCGGACGATATGAGCGGTATTTTATCGGAAATGGATTGCGCGATAATTGCATGGTCATTGGGGTCGTTATGTTCGTCTGTGTTGATATCCATCCTTGCATATTGCAATAAATGATTTTCATTCAATAATTTTACTTCAATTCCTATGTTTTTCATGGCGATCAATACGTCTGAAGTCGCTTTGAAACGGCTTTTTTTAATTATATCTCTTTTATGCAGATGTATTATTTCCTTGGCCACAATTGAACTTACATAAAACGTGTTTGAATAATCATTAATGAGTTCAAATACGTCTCTATGTATTTCATCCGTATCCAACAACATGAAAGTTACGATATTCGTATCTAAATAGTATCTCATTTCAGAACTGCACGCATATTTGTTATAGGGACTTTCCTGTATTCCGTTTTTAAATACTGTGCGTATTTGGAAATTTTTTTATTTCCCGGTTCCGGCTGTTTTTCAGCTTTGCTTTCTGTCTTTTTCTTTACCTGTACCATATTTTATTGTTTATAAATTGTTCCGACAAAGGTAAATATGTTTTCTGAGACGGGCAAGGTTTCTCATGAAAAAAACGCTGGCAGGGAATGTGTATCCACGCAGTCAGGCGCCGTTTGCAGGCGCCTGACGGTGGAGACTTCATTAATTTCACAAGAAAAGAGGGCGAATAAAAAGATTTGTGGATTTTCGCCCTCTTTCTTCTTCTCTCCTGGTTGCTCAGGTGTCAGGGGACATGAATCTTTTCGATTGTCGTAAAATTATTCGCTCCCATACCCGGATAGTTCGTTTCCGGTTTACCTGCCGCCGTCTGGCAGTTCATCGAGATGCGTATCCAGTAATCCATGCTGGTATATTTCAGTTCCCGGCTTGTACGGAATGTGATTTCGGTGCCTTCCATGTCGTTGGTCAGGGTAAGGGGACGCGGATACAGTTCGCCGTCGCGGCCTTCGCTGGGGTTCACCGTCTTGGA
>JAISEJ010000119.1 GCA_031264155.1 Tannerella sp.
GGATATTGTGCATCCAGGCGTTCTTGTTTTTACGGCTTTAAAGTTCATATGACAGTCACATCTAATGGAATACCTGCAGAGTTTACTTTTATCGCCGGTAAAGTCCATGATATTGACGGGATAAAACAATTGCCGGTCAATCTGGCTGAAGGAAGCGAACTGCCGGCTGCCTCCGCTTACACGGATTATTTGTTTGAGGAGATGCTTGCCCACAACAATATCCATCTGAAAGCTGCAAGAAAAAGCAATTCCAAAGACAATAATAAGAAGTGTTGAAAATTAATTGTTAATTATCTGCAGTTAAATATCAATTATTTTTTCTACCTTTGCCTCGTTATATATCAGAGAGAATTGTTAAATGGCAACGAAACGTAAGAAGAGCAAACAAATACAACATAAAAATCAGTTTTTCGAATCAATAAAGCATTATACGATGAGTGGACGTGTTCACTTTGTCGCAGGGCTTCTAATCTGTTTCCTTACGGTTTATGTAGGGATTGCGATGATATCGTATTTCTTTACGGGTGCGACGGACCAAAATGTCGTTGACAATCTTGCGGTGAGCGACCTCGTCTCGACGAAAGGGGCTGTATTGAACTGGGCAGGCATGAGGGGTGCGTATATATCGGATGTCGTCATAAACCACTGGTTCGGCGTATCGTCTTTTTTCCTGCTCTTTTTCATCGGTTCGGCAGGATTCAGGCTGATGAAGCTTTGCCGGATGAATCTCTTCCGGCGTTTTCTTATATGCTCCCTGCTAACACTCTGGCTGTCCCTTCTTCTGGCTGTATTTTCCTTTGATAACATTTTATTTTTTCATCCGGGCGGACTTCACGGTTATTATTTGTCGGAATGGCTTACGAATAATATCGGGTATGTTGGCGTGATACTTTTGTTGCTTGCCGGATTTGTACTGGTGGCCATATTCGTAAGCAGTCAGACGGTTCCCGCCCTGCAAACGAGATTGTCTTTCGGTGGCAACCCGAAGAAGAAAAGCGGTCGCGTGACTTCAACACCCAAGATAGACTACGAACCGGAAAAAGATGAGGAAGACGGATCGGAAGATGATGAACCTGATGATGACGACGAAGCGGACGATGATAAGGATGATCTTATTTTGCCCGGAAACGAAACGGACACGCCGGCCGGTAACGGAAGATACATAAGACAGGTTGAAGATGAGTTCATTGTCGAGGTGCCGGAAGATGAAGACGAACCTTATGACAGGCACGACCTGGGCGCTTATGACCCTCGCCTTGATTTGTCGGGATACCGGTTCCCGGATATGGGTTTATTGAAGAAATATGAACAGGCGGACAAACAGGTTGACATGGTTGAGCAGAATGACAACCAGAAACGTATCAAAAAAACGCTGGAAGATTTCGGCATCAATATCGTCTCCATCAAGGCTACCGTCGGCCCGACCATAACGCTTTACGAAGTCGTGCCGGACAAAGGGGTGCGTATCGCTAAAATCCGAAGCCTCGAAGATGATATTGCATTGAGCCTTTCGGCGCTGGGCATACGTATCATTGCGCCGATGCCCGGCAAGGGGACTATCGGAATCGAAGTGCCTAACAAAAATCCGCAGATAGTATCAATGGAGTCGGTTGTCGCATCGCGCAAATTCTCGGAATCGAAATATGAGCTGCCGATCGTTCTGGGACGTACGATTACGAACGACGTCTTTATGGTCGACCTGGCAAAGATGCCTCACCTGCTGGTCGCCGGAGCGACGGGACAGGGTAAATCCGTCGGACTGAATGTGATCATCACCTCCCTGCTGTATAAGAAACATCCTGCGGAACTGAAATTCGTACTCGTCGACCCGAAAATGGTCGAGTTTAATATTTACGAAGACATCGAACGCCATTACCTGGCCAAACTGCCGGATATGGATAATGCGATTATCACCGATTTCAACAACGTAATCGAGACTCTTAAATCGCTTTGCAAAGAGATGGATAGCCGTTACGATCTGCTGATGAAAGCCCATGTACGCAATATTTCGGAATATAATGAAAAATTCATAGACCGCCAGCTTAATCCCGAGAAAGGACATAAGTTTATGCCCTATATTGTGGTTGTGATTGACGAGTTCGGCGACCTCATCATGACGGCCGGCAAAGAAATCGAAATGCCGATTGCCCGCATCGCGCAGAAAGCCCGCGCGGTGGGTATACACATGATTATTGCCACGCAGCGTCCCTCGACGAATATCATTACGGGTACGATAAAGGCTAATTTCCCTGCCCGTCTGGCTTTCAAGGTATCATCAATGATTGATTCGCGCACCATTCTTGACGCTCCGGGTGCAAACAAGCTGGTCGGACGCGGCGACCTGCTCTTCTCGCAGGGAAATGATACGCATCGTGTGCAGTGTGCGCTGGTCAGTACGGACGAGATTGAAGGCATTGTCAAATATATAGGTAACCAGGCCGGCTTTGAGACTGCGTACAGATTGCCGGAGGTTTTGGACGAAGGCATGGCAGTAGACGGAAACGCTGTAGACCTGTCCGAACGCGATCCGCTGTTCGAAGAAGCAGCCCGTCTGATTGTCATACAGCAGCAGGGTTCCACGTCCCTTATCCAGCGGAAGTTTTCGATCGGATATAACCGCGCCGGGCGCCTGATGGATCAACTCGAAAAGGCAGGTATAGTCGGGTCTTTCGATGGACATAAAGGGCGGCAGGTCCTTGTCGCGGACGAATATGCGCTTGAAAAAACACTTGGTTGATGCTGGGTGCGAAGCTAATTCAACCGCAGGCGAAATTAAACATTTTAATTATGGATTTATGAATATTGAGAAAGTTGTTATGAAAAAAATATCATATCATATAATACTTGTAATAATGATTGCTGCAATGCCGGATAATGCGTTTGCACAGGCGGTTGACGGCAAATCCGTTCTTGAGAAAACATCGCAGATCTACAAGCGATGGGAGGGTATGGATATACGGTTTACGACCAGCGTCCGTTCGGATAAAAACGGCATTTCCGAAAGCTTTGAAGGGACAATTGCGATGAAGGACGACAAGTTTGTCCTGGAAACTCCGGACATGAAGACCTGGTTTGACGGAATTACGCAGTGGACGTACATGTCGCGAACCGGTGAAGTCAATGTCATTACGCCCTCGGGAAGCGACTTGCAACTTCTCAATCCCATGATTCTTTTGCAAAGTTATCAAAAGGATTTCAATGTGTCGTATATCGGTGAGAGCACTTCCGCCAATGCGAAAACGGCTTATGATGTTGCCTTAATCCCCAGGAAAAAAGACGATATTGAAAAGATCGAACTGCAAATAGAAAAAAGCACATCGTTGCCGGTCAAGCTTGTCGTAACGATGCATAATGACATGCGTAACGTCATTCATGTAAAAACGATAAAGGAGGCTGCTTTCGCAGATGATATTTTCACGTTCCCGGAAAATGAATATCCGGATGCGGAACTGATTGACTTGAGATAGGAAACGTTATATTATGATTAAGCAATTATATGAATATGGTAATGAGCAAATTTAAATTTACGCTGTTAATGCTTGTGTTCACATTCCCGCTGATGGCCCGGGATGTGCCGAAAGTGATTGCACACCGCGGTTACTGGCAGACGTACGGCTCGGCTCAAAATTCCCTGCGTTCGTTCGAACGCGCCGCCGAAACGGGCGCTTACGGTTCTGAGTTTGACGTGCAGATGACGGCGGACAGCGTCCTTGTCCTGTTTCATGACAACACCGTTCGGGGAATAGCGATACAGGGGGCGCCGTATTCTTATATTAAGGATATAAGGATTTCTAATGGGGAATGTATTCCTGTTTTGCGTGAATTTCTCGAAGCGGCGCGCCACGTCGGTACGGATATGAAGATTATTTTTGAACTTAAGCCACATGCCACGCCGGAACTGAACCGTGAAGCGGCGCGCCGTTCGGTCGAAATGGTGCGGGAGAAAAAGTTGACGTACCGGACGGAATTTATAACATTTAGCCTTGATGCCGGGAAGGAACTTATTCGCCTGGCGCCTGAGATTCCTGTTTATTATCTCAACGGCGAGTTGTCGCCCCGGCAGCTTAAAGACCTGGGATTTGCCGGGCTTGATTATCATTATGATGTGATGCGTAAAAATCCGGAATGGTTCAACGATGCTAAAAAACTTGGTCTCGGCGTTAATGTGTGGACAGTAAACGATCCCGCCGTAATGGAAGAAATGGCTGACCGGGGTGCGGATTTCATTACGACGGATGTGCCTTCCGATGCTTTGATACAATTGAACCGCATTAAAAAATGACTGATACAAAGGATGCTTCAATATCTGCCGGTGACGGCGGAAGCGTGACGGGAACCGGGATTGTAACGAGTTCCCGTTCAAAATATAACTGGTATGCACTGTATACTTCGCCGCGGGCGGAGAAGCGTGTGAAGGAAAATCTCGAACAGAACGGTTTTGAATGTTACCTGCCTCTCCACCGTTCGCCGCGTGTCTGGTCCGACCGCGTCAAAATGGTTGATATGCCACTGTTTAACTCATATATTTTTGTAAAGTGTAAAGAGCATGAAATATTTCTTGCGAACAGGATTAGAGGCGTTGCCAGGGTCGTATTTTATGACGGAAAGCCGGCCAGAATAAGCCAGAAAGAAATAGATGCAATAAAAATATTTATCAGGGAAGCCGCCGGCAAAGTGTTGTGCGAAGGGGATGAAGTCGAAATCCTGACTGGTATGATGAAGAATGTATCCGGGAAAATAACAAAAATAAAGAAAAAATATATTGTGTTGCATATTAAGCAACTGATGGCAACGGTCTGTGTCAATACGGAAAATGTGGCGCCTTTGAACCGGATTAAATGAAAACAAACAGAGCCTGTCCTGCCTCGCAGGAATGTAATCCAATAATTGGTGGTGCTATAAAAAGTATGCTGCTATAAAAATTTGGCAATGAAGGAAAAAGCATTATCGTTTTACAAACGATAATAGAGATTTTAGTATCCTTGAAAACTCTTTAAGTATCCTTAGAGACTCTCAAAGAGTTCCTTTAAACTCTCAAAGAGTTCCTTTAGACTCTCAAAGATACGCTCCGCTTCGGCAAGGAAGACAAGGCAAAGCTCGTCGTCATCACGGCTGCATAGCTCAACCCGCGCCTCGAAACAGGTCCGTGGAGCGGAGAAATCACCGAAGTCGCGCCGTGACGCAACGCCACCGGACGCCAAAATGATAAATATTAACCTGATAATTAAAAAACATTTACTATCTTTGCAATCCGAATCACGTGATAAAATGAGATTATAATTAGAAGAATATGAGAAAAAAGGGATTTCTTTTCGTGTCGTTTGCCGCCGTTCTGCTGTTTTCATGTACAACTCCGAAAAATGTTGTCTATTTTCAGGACGCGGGAAATTTCGAAGCATATAAAAAGGTAGAGCAGTTTGACGTATTTATCCATCAGGATGACATGCTGGCCATTATGGTAAACAGCCAGGCGACCGAAGCCGCTTTGCCATTTAATCTCCCGATAGTAAGCTATTACGTAGGGGGAGACGTCTACGGGCAACAGCGCGTCCTGGGTTATCTTGTAGACAAGGAAGGATGTATCGACTTCCCCATACTTGGCAAGCTGCAAGTGGAAGGGCTTACAAGAAACGGACTGCGCGACCTGATTAAAAGCAAGCTGAAGGAAAACGGCCTGTTGAAAGACCCGATTGTCACGGTTAATTTTCTTAACTACAAAGTATCCGTACAAGGAGAAGTCAACCGCCCCGGGAGCTTCAACGTCACCGGCGAACGCATCACGCTGCTGGAAGCGTTAAGCATGGCCGGCGATTTAACGATATACGGCCGTCGTGACCGCGTCGCCGTTATCCGCGAAGTGAAAGGACAGCGCACGATCCTCTACCACGACCTTTCGAGCACCGATATTTTCCAGTCGCCCTGCTACTACCTGCAGCAAAACGACATGGTCTATGTAGAACCCAACAAGCGCAGGATACAGCAAAGCAATATAAATCAAAACAACAGTGCGGGCGTATGGCTGTCAATCATTTCGGTATTATTGACGGCAACAAATGTGATTGTAAGTGTAAATAAAAAATAATCAAGAAAAACATGAACGAGCAGAATGTAAACCGGGAAGATTTTCAGGCATCGGAAGAATCCTCCATAAATCTGAATGATATTTTCCGGATTGTAGTCAGTAAATGGTACGGCTTTGTCATATCCGTCGCCGTATGCATTGTGGCAGCCATTATATACCTGATGTGGACGCCGGTGATATACGAACGCATTGCGACGGTTCTTATAAAAGACGACAAAACGGGCAGCAAGGAAACCGCCATCTTTCAGGACCTTGCCATCTTCGACGGCAAAAGTAACGTGAACAACGAAATGATTGTCTTCAAAAGCTACAGCCTGATGGCCGAAGCCGTGCGGCGCCTGAAACTGGATGTAAGCTATACGGTAAAGGAAAAGCTGCGGATGCAGGAACTGTATACCAATTCACCTGTGACTTTTACGTTCGAAGATATTGAAGACACTCAGTGGATTACATTCAATGCCAAGCTGCTTCAGAATAACGAGATCGCCCTCTGGGATTTCAAAACCACCGGCATGGAAAACGAGCACACAATCGTCGTCAGCCTCAATGATACCGTTAATACGCCCGTCGGCAGGATGGTCGCGACCCCCACCCTATGGTATAATGAAATGTGGTACGACAAACCCGTTACCATCACAAAATCAAACGTAAAAACCGTTATCAATTACTATCGCAATGCATTGACGGTTAGCCTTGCAGATAAACAGACTTCGGTCGTAAACCTTTCCATAAAGGATGAATCCGTCCAGCGCGCCGAAGATTTGCTGAATACCGTCATTGCGATCTATAACGAAAATGCCATCAACGACAAAAACCAGATGGCGGTCAATACCGAAAATTTTATAAACGAACGCCTGATTATCATTGAGGAGGAACTCGGCGATGTTGACCGGCAAATACAGGTCTTTAAGACGGAAAATCAACTGACGGATATACGGAGCGATGCACAGCTGGCCCTGCAGGAAAGCAGCGAATCGGACCGGGAGATCATCCGGTTGCAGAATCAACATTCCATGGCGACTTATATACGCAAATACCTGTCGGAGCCGTCGAACAGTACCGAATTGATACCGGCAAACACAGGCGTGGACGATATAAAGTTGGAAGGGCAGATATTGAACTATAATGAGACGCTGCTGAAAAGAAACCACCTTATCGAAAACAGCAGTGAACGGAATCCCGTTGTCCAGGAACTGAACAACAGCCTTAATTCCATGCGGCAAAATATAATGCGTGCGGTTGATAACCTTATTGTCAACCTTGATATACAGTCGCGCAGCATAAGAGCGCGTACCGCGAGGACAAGGGCGCGCATTTCCGCCGTCCCGCAGCAACAGACGAAAGTGACGAGCATAGGCCGCGAGCAGCAGATTAAGGAACAGCTCTATCTGTATCTGCTTAATAAGCGGGAAGAAAATGCCATCAACAAGGCAATGATGGAAAGCACGGCCCGCATAATCGACGCAGCTACCGGCTCTGCCATCCCCGTGGCTCCCCGTAAAGTGATTATTTTAACGGCAGCGCTCCTGCTGGGGCTGGCCATTCCTTCCGCGATACTTTATCTCATCATGCTGTCCGATATAACCGTTCGCGGACAAAAAGACTTGCGGAATGTCCTTACAATACCCTTCCTGGGTGAAGTGCCCTTCAAGAAGTCAAAAGCCGTGAATGGGATTGATGCGCCGACCGTTGTTGTCAGGGAGAGCGGGCGCGATCCCCTGTCGGAATCCTTTCGCATCATACGCACGAATATGGATTTTATGCGTGTCAAACAGGATGATATGAAAGTGATCATGACCACATCGACAAATGTAGGCTCCGGCAAGACATTTATAGCATCCAATCTTGCCGTAAGCATAGCGATGACGGAAAAAAAGGTTTTACTTATAGACATGGATATCCGTAAAGGTACGCTTGGAAGAGGAATAACCATACATAAAAACATTGACGGATATGACATCGGCTTAACAAGCTATCTGTCAAGAATCGTTTCAAAAGTAGAATCGCTGATCATACAGGATGAGGATTATCCGAAAATTGACATCATACGTTCCGGCCCGGTGCCCCCCAATCCGGCGGAATTGCTTTTAAGTCCGCGTCTGGATGAACTGATCAACATCCTGCGTGACAAATATGAATATATTATAATAGATAATGTACCGGCAGGACTGGTTGCCGATACCCTGATTTCAAATCGTGTTGCAGACCTTACATTATATATTATACGCGCCGGGAAAATGGATCGCCGCATGTTGCCCGATATAGAGCAGTTATATCGTGAGGAAAAACTGAAAAATATGGCAGTCATTCTCAATGGCGTTGGCGCCGGCATAGGCTATGGTTACGGCTATGGTTACAGTTACGGCTATGGTTACGGCAACGATTCCGAAGGGAATTGAAAAAGTATGAATATTCCCGGTTTCATAAAACCCCGCAAATCGCTCATCCGATCCGGCCTGTTATGTGATATGACGGATATTCACTGTCATATACTGCCGGGTGTTGACGACGGAGTAAGCACGTACGAAGAAGGCGTAAAAGCCTTGCGCTGGCTTAACGACAACGGCGTGCGTCGCATGTACCTGACGCCGCATGTGATGTCGGATTTTGTAAAGAACAGCAGGGCCTGTCTGACCAGTCAATTTGACGCATTTACCGAACGTCTTGAAAAGGACAGTATAAAGGATATTCCGGAATTAAAGCTCGGAGCGGAATATATGCTCGAAGCGGCGTTTGAGCGGCATAAAGAAAAAGGACTGATCGCGTATGCCGACCGGCATGTGCTGGTGGAAACATCATATATGATGCCGCCGGTAGGTTTTATCAGGATACTGGAAAAACTGACGGAAGACGGGTTCTCGCCCGTGCTTGCTCATCCCGAGCGCTATCATTATATGGAAGACAGCGATTATAAATCTCTTAAAGAGCATGGCGTCCTGTTTCAGCTAAATTATCTTTCGATGACAGGTGCATACGGCGAACGCGCCGGAAAGAAAGCGGGTAAGCTCTTAAAAAACGGATATTATGATTACGCAGGTTCTGATTTTCATCACTTGCGACGCCATGAAAACAGTTTTTTGGCGAAGACGCTCACAAAAAAACAAATCATCGCGCTCAAAGGGCTTTTTGATAATAATAACCGCTTATGGTGAGGTAAAAAATAAACAGGTTTATTTTGTATTCCTCTCGGCTTGCATTATCTTTGCACCGCAAAAAATGGAAAATATGTCAGCAGTATTAAAAGATGACAATCGAAAGGTGACGACGCATCGCCTTTTCGAAATGAAACAGCGGGGAGAAAAAATCTCTATGCTAACGGCTTATGAATATTCGATGGCTAAAATTATTGATCAGGCCGGCATGGATGTTATTTTAGTGGGCGATTCCGCATCGAATGTAATGGCGGGAAACATTACCACATTGCCCATTACGCTTGACCAGATGATTTATCATGGCAAATCGGTAATGAAAGCCGTGAAGCGCGCTCTCGTTGTGGTGGATCTTCCTTTTGGTTCGTATCAGGGCAATTCGAAAGAAGCGCTGGCGTCGGCTATCAGGGTAATGAAAGAGACACATGCCGATTGTATCAAAATAGAGGGCGGGGCGGAAATCAAGGAGTCCGTACAGCGCGTCTTGTGTGCCGGTATTCCGTTAATGGGACATCTTGGCCTGACGCCGCAATCTATTAATAAATTCGGAACGTATGCGGTACGTGCCCGCGAAGAAGCCGAAGCGCGGAAATTAATGGAGGACGCCTGTCTCCTGGAAGAA
Organism: Tannerella sp.; assembly: GCA_031264155.1. Taxonomy (GTDB): domain Bacteria; phylum Bacteroidota; class Bacteroidia; order Bacteroidales; family Tannerellaceae; genus Tannerella. Next base: position 9,854 of record JAISEJ010000119.1, read on the forward strand.
CTGGGATGTTTTGCGGTGGTTGTCGAGAAGGTGCCGGCAGAACTGGCTGCCAGGGTTGCGTCGAAACTGCGAATACCTGTTATCGGTATAGGCGCCGGTAACGGCGTTGACGGCCAAGTGCTCGTTATGCACGATATGCTTGGTATAAACCAGGAGTTTTCACCCCGATTCCTGCGTCGTTATGCAAATCTTTATGAAGTCATAACGGAATCTGTGCAGGCATATATTAAAGATGTGAAAGCCGGGGATTTCCCTAACGAAAAAGAGCAATATTAATAAGATGTAATTCGGTTCGACCGGAATGAAAAGATTAAACATATATATATCTTTATGGCAAAAGAATTAAAAGAACTTACTTCACGAAGCGAAAATTATTCGCAATGGTATCAGGATTTGGTGATAAAAGCCGACATGGCCGAAAATTCCGCAGTACGTGGTTGTATGGTTATAAAACCTTACGGATATGCCATTTGGGAAAAGATGCAACGTGTATTGGACGATATGTTCAAGGAAACGGGACATCAGAATGCGTATTTCCCGCTATTGATACCGAAGTCGTTTCTGAGTCGTGAGGCCGATCATGTGGAAGGCTTTGCCAAAGAGTGTGCGGTTGTTACACATTACAGGTTGAAAAATGCTGCCGACGGTTCCGGAGTAGTCGTCGATCCGGCGGCAAAGCTCGATGAAGAGTTAATCATCCGTCCTACGTCGGAAACAATCATTTGGAATACATATAAGAACTGGATTCATTCATACCGCGACCTTCCCGTTTTGGTCAATCAATGGGCAAACGTTATGCGCTGGGAGATGCGTACCCGTTTGTTTCTCCGGACGGCTGAGTTTCTCTGGCAGGAGGGACACACCGCACATGCGACGCGCGAAGAAGCGGAAGAAGAAACCGTAAGAATACTTGATATATATGCCGATTTTGCAGAAAACTTTATGGCAATGCCTGTCATTAAAGGCCTGAAATCGGCCAATGAACGTTTTGCCGGCGCTTTGGAGACGTACTGTATCGAAGCGTTAATGCAGGACGGGAAAGCATTGCAGGCGGGTACGTCTCATTTCCTGGGACAGAATTTCGCGAAAGCTTTTGATGTGAAATTTATCAATAAGGAAAATAAGGAAGAGTACGTATGGGCTACCTCTTGGGGTGTTTCTACGCGTCTGATAGGTGCGTTGATTATGACTCACTCGGATGATAACGGTTTGGTGCTTCCTCCGAAGCTGGCTCCTTTTCAGGTCGTCATTGTTCCGATATATAAAACGGAAGAACAGCTTGCACAAATCAATGAAAAGGCGGCTGAAATTATCGCAAAACTTAAATCATCGGGTATCAGCGTAAAATACGATAATTCGGATAATAAAAAACCGGGTTGGAAATTTGCCGAATACGAACTGAAAGGCATTCCTGTACGTCTGGCTATGGGTGCGCGTGATCTTGAAAACGGTACGATAGAAGTCGCCCGTCGCGATACCCTGACAAAAGAAACCGTTCCGATTGAAAATATTGATGTGTATGTAACGGATTTGCTTACGGCCATTCAACGAAATATTTTCAGGAAAGCCTGTGAATACCGCGAATCGGTAACCCGCACGGTTGATTCGTATGATGAATTTAAAGTCGAAATAGAAAAAGGTGGTTTTCTCCTGGCTCACTGGGACGGTACGCCGGAAACGGAAGACAGGATTAAGACTGAAACGAAAGCTACGATACGTTGTATACCGCTGGAAGGAGATAAAACTCCGGGTAGCTGTATGGTAACGGGTAAACCTTCGGCGCAACGTGTTATCTTTGCGCGCGCATATTAATCCCCCGATATTTTTGGGGTAATTGTTTGTGAGTGATTATTAATTTTGGAATCATATTAAACTTAATGTATATAGAAATGTTGCGAATTGCAGTACAATCAAAAGGACGTCTCTACGAAGAGACAATAGCTTTGCTCAACGAAGCCGGTATTAAGCTTAGTAAAACCAAGCGCACATTGCTTTTGTCGGCAGTAGACTTTCCGGTAGAAGTACTTTTCCTTCGGGATGATGATATTCCGCAGTCTGTGGCTAATGGCGTGGCGGATGCCGGTATTGTCGGCGAGAATGAGTATGTGGAGAAAGGAGCGGAAGCAATTTTGATTAAACGTCTGGGCTTTAGTAAATGCCGTTTGTCCCTTGCTATTCCCAAGGATGAGGAGTATAACGGGTTACGGTGGTTTCAGGGAAGGACGATTGCTACATCGTATCCCGATATATTGAAAAAGTACTTGCGCGAGAATGGAGTAAATGCTTTACTGCATGAAATTTCCGGTTCGGTGGAGATTGCTCCGGGCATTGGGCTTGCCGATGCTGTTTTCGATATAGTAAGTTCGGGCAGTACGCTGATAAGCAACCAGCTTAAAGAAGTCGAAGTCGTGATGAAAAGCGAAGCCTTGCTGATTGCGAATAAAGATTTGTCGAAAGATAAGCGTGGAATACTTGATGAAATACTGTTTCGTTTTGACGCGATACAGGAAGCGTCCGGAAAGAAATACGTACTTCTTAATGCTCCCAAAGATAAAGTGAATGAAATAACGGAACTGTTGCCGGGGATGAAAAGTCCGACTGTGACGCCTCTTGCCGACGAAGGCTGGGTCGCCATGCAGTCCGTGATTACGGAAAAACATTTTTGGGAAATTATCGGTAAATTGAAAGCTATCGGCGCGGAAGGCATTCTCGTTGTTCCGATAGAAAAGATGATTCTTTGATGCAGCTTCATGAATGCAATAAATTAAAATATCATGGATATAAAGACATATAGATATCCCGGAAAATCGGAATGGGAAGCATTGCAGCAACGTCCTGAATCGGATATGACGTCGCTTTTCGATACGGTACGGAACATTCTGGAAGATGTACGGATGAATGGCGACGAGGCTGTTCGCAAGTATGGAGAGCGTTTTGATAAGGTGTACGTGGCGGACTTGCGTGTTCCTCCGGAAGAAATTGAAGCATCGGAAGCGTTGATTGATGAGAAATTAATACATGCCATGATTGAGGCTAAGCGGAATATCGAAATGTTTCACGCGCTTCAATATACCGAGTACAGGAAAACGAAAATAAGACACGGCATTACATGCTGGCAAAAGGCCGTCGCGATCGAAAAGGTCGGTTTATATATCCCCGGCGGCACAGCGCCTTTGTTTTCTACGGTTTTGATGCTGGCTACTCCGGCAATTATAGCCGGATGTAAAGAAGTTGTGATTTGTACGCCACCTGACAGCGAAGGGAAAATTCATCCTGCCATATTGTATGCCGCTAAGCTTGCAGGCGTAAGTAAAATATTCAAAATCGGAGGCGTTCAGGCAATTGCTGCTATGACTTACGGTACGGAAAGCGTTCCGAAAGTATATAAAATATTTGGGCCGGGTAATCAATACGTCGTGGCGGCGAAACAGTTGGTAAGTCTGACGGATGTGGCGATAGATATGCCGGCCGGGCCTTCCGAAGTTGAGATAATGGCCGACGGGGCGGCTAATCCTGCGTATGTGGCGGCGGATTTTCTGGCGCAGTCCGAACATGGCGCGGACAGTCAATCAATCCTGGTTACGACATCAGAGACGCTGGCCGAAGCCGTTAAAAAAGAAATAGCGTATCAGTTATCCGAGCTGCCGCGCCGCGACTTTATTGAAAAATCCTTATCGCACAGTCGTATCGTTATCCTCAAGGATGACGCCGAAATGATGGAATTTACAAACCAGTACGCACCGGAACATCTGATTATTCAGACCGAAAATTATGTGGAGTTGGGTTTCAGTGTATGGAATGCCGGCAGCGTTTTCTTAGGCCGGTATACTCCCGAAAGCGCGGGCGACTATGCTTCGGGCACCAATCACACGCTTCCTACCAAAGGATATGCTAAAATGTACAGCGGCGTAAACATTGACAGTTTTACGAGGAAGATAACATTTCAGGAAATTACGGAAGACGGATTACGGACGCTTGCGCCTACAATAGAAGTCATGGCGGCAAACGAACAGCTGGAGGCGCATAAAAAAGCGGTTACAATAAGATTGGGGAAATATTAATTATCACCCTTATTCTTGTTAAATTATATTATAATAGTTGGTTTTTATCACTTTTGCAGGCGTGATGATTTACATTTTAGTATATTTGCACTTTAAAAATAATCTTAGAATTAAAAAAAATTGAAATTTATGGAAAACGTAGTTTTTATGGTCTTGGGAGCGTCTTTGATAGCGCTTGGTTTTGCATTTTTCTTTTTCAAGCAGATGATGAAAAGGGATGAAGGAACAGACACGATGAAGAAAATAGCGCTTCATGTGCGAAAAGGTGCGATGGCTTATCTTAAACAGCAGTATAAGATTGTTACGTATGTATTTCTTATTTTAGTTGTTATATTTGCGGTCATGGCTTATTTCGATCTGCAGAATCCGTGGGTGCCGGGCGCCTTTCTTACAGGGGGATTTTTCTCCGGTCTTGCCGGATTTTTCGGGATGAAAACGGCGACTTACGCTTCGGCGCGAACAGCCAATGCGGCTCGCAATTCATTGAACGACGGACTTCGCGTAGCGTTCCGTTCGGGCGCCGTTATGGGGCTTACCGTTGTGGGATTGGGTTTGCTTGATATATCCGTATGGTATATTGTGCTTGATCATTTTATTGACGGTGAAGGCTCGCATAAGCTGATGATTATAACAACTACCATGTTGACGTTTGGAATGGGTGCATCCACGCAGGCTTTATTTGCCCGTGTCGGAGGTGGTATTTATACGAAGGCGGCCGATGTCGGCGCTGACCTTGTGGGTAAGGTTGAGGCCGGCATACCTGAAGACGATCCGCGGAATCCGGCTACTATTGCCGATAATGTAGGCGATAATGTAGGCGATGTTGCCGGCATGGGGGCCGATTTGTATGAATCATATTGCGGTTCGATACTTGCTACCGCCGCATTAGGCGTACCTGCGTTTGCTCTTCATCCGGAAATGCAGTTGAAAGCAGTGTTTGCACCTATGCTCATAGCAGCGGCAGGTCTTTTGCTTTCCGTAATAGGCATATTCCTTGTGCGGACGAAGGAAGGTGCGACGATGAAACAGCTCCTGTCATCATTGGGCAGAGGCGTTAATATCAGTTCCCTGCTGATTATGGTTGCGACGTTCGCCATTTTCTATTTGCTCGGGTTAGATAACTGGATGGGAATATCCTTTTCGGTTGTGGTAGGCCTTGTCGCCGGTATTATCATCGGGCAGGCTACGGAATATTATACTTCGCACAGCTATAAACCTACGCGCAAGATAGCCGAGAGTTCCCAAACAGGCCCGGCGACGGTCATTATATCCGGCATCGGATTAGGCTTCATATCTACGGCAATCCCGGTTGTTACCATTTGTGCGGCAATCATACTGTCATTTCTTTCCGCTATTCAGTTTGACGTTTCCAATCTGCTTGCACCACAGAACTTGTGTATGGGGCTTTACGGCATAGCGATAGCTGCCGTTGGCATGCTTTCTACTTTGGGAATAACGCTGGCAACCGATGCTTACGGGCCGATTGCCGACAATGCGGGCGGTAACGCACAGATGAGCGGTCTGCCCGATGAAGTTCGCCGGCGGACGGATGCGCTTGATGCGCTGGGCAATACTACGGCGGCTACGGGTAAGGGCTTTGCTATCGGGTCGGCGGCATTGACGGCTTTAGCCTTGCTTGCATCTTATATAGAAGAAATAAAAATAGCGCTGCTGCGTATTGGCGAGACTGATCTGGTGATGCCTAACGGAGACATCATACAGATAGCGAGCGCTTCACTTCAGGACTTTATGAACTACTATAACGTTTCGCTGATGAATCCGATTGTACTGGTCGGAGTCTTCATCGGTTCCATGATGGCGTTTTTGTTCTGCGGACTTACAATGAATGCGGTAGGCCGTGCGGCGCAACACATGGTTGAAGAAGTTCGCCGTCAGTTCCGCACCATAGCCGGAATTATGGAAGGGAAAGCGGATCCCGATTATGCGCGATGCGTCGAAATATCGACGAAAGGGGCGCAGCACGAAATGCTTTTGCCTTCGCTGCTGGCTATTATTGTGCCGGTGGCTGTGGGGCTGCTTTTCGGCGTGGCAGGCATTCTGGGCTTACTGGTCGGCGGGCTTGGCGCCGGTTTTGTGCTTGCCGTGTTCATGGCAAATGCCGGCGGCGCATGGGATAATGCAAAGAAATATATTGAAGAGGGAAGCCTCGGCGGTAAAGGTTCCGATAATCATAAGGCGACGGTCGTAGGCGATACCGTAGGCGATCCGTTTAAAGATACTTCCGGACCGTCGCTTAATATTCTTATCAAGCTGATGAGCATGGTTTCGATCGTTATGGCGGGATTGACAACCGTCTATAATTTGTTCGGATAGTTTTTTTTGAGAGCCATTGACATTGAAAATAGTTTTTGTTCCGGCGATAAAGTAAGTCCTGCTTATTTTTATTGCCGGAACTTTTATTTTCCGCGTGTGATTTACGATAAATTTACGCTATCTTTGCGGCGTTGAAATTCAAAATAAAAAAAATAGCGTGTTGAATATAATAAAGATAAAATCCATCATATTTTCGGTCATATTTGCGGGATGTGCGTGTTTTGCCGGGGCGCAGCAGCGTCCGGTAATAGGATTGTCCGATATATACAGGAACGGGGGGAGTTCCGTGCCGCGCTCGTATGTCGACGCCGTTTTGTCGGTTGACGGGATACCGGTTATCATTCCGCTGATGTATGAGGATGACAGGATTGTTGAGCTGCTGAAGTCGCTGGACGGTATCATTTTTACCGGCGGGGAAGACTTTGACCCGTCGTATTACAATGAGCCGGCTATCCCGAACGTGAACAGGATAAATGCTCCGCGTGACGTGTTTGACATAAAGCTGCTCCGGCTTGCGGTGGAGCATGGCATTCCGGTTTTGGGCATTTGCCGCGGCGTGCAGCTGATAAACGTTGCCTGTGGAGGTTCCCTGTATCAGGATTTGGCGGCCCAGTATCCCGACAGGAGCATTAAGCACCGCCAGACGCAGCCGAAGGAGGAGGCTTCACATGCGGTAATCGTGGAGGAAGGTTCCGTTCTTGCCAGTATCACGGGAGAACGCATGTTGATGGTTAACAGTTCCCATCATCAGGCAATCAAAAAGCTTGCGGATGGATTCCGGGTGACGGGCGTAGCGCCGGACAAAGTTATTGAGGCTATAGAAAAAGTTGATTCGGCGCACTGGATTGTCGGCGTGCAGTTTCATCCCGAAGTAATGATAAGTAACAGCCCTTCCATGCGCAGCATATTTAAGGGCTTTATGGACGAGGCGTCCCGCTTAAAATCCGGGAAGCAGCAGCAGCCTCCTGTACATGCGAATATTCCCGATACTTCTGCGCCGGAATCCGACACGGTTAAGGCGCCGGAGCCGGCGGTTGCGGATGTTATTCCTGCGGACGTCGAGATTCCGGATAAAATTGAAACGGTTTCGGATGAGGATAAGGATAAGGCCGACTTGCGTTCTCCGAAGGAAAGAAGAAGGGAGGAGATGAAAAGGCTCAGGGAAAACGAGAAGCTGCACAGCGATGAGCTGAAGGAAAAAGAGAAACAGGAAAAGGCGGATTTTAATAAATGGGTGCAACAGCGAAAAGTAGAAGAAAAAGAACTGGCCGAAAAGGAAAACGCCGCAAGGAAGGAGGCTGCCGCGAAGGAAAAACAGCAGCAAAAAGAGCTGAAGGAGAAAGCGGCGAAGGATAAGAAAGAGCAGGCGCAACAGAAAAAATTAGCGGCGAAGGAGCAGCGGGAGAAAGAAAAGGCGGCAAAGAAGGAGGCTGCCGCGAAGGAGGAACAGCGCCAAAAGGAACTGAAAGAGCAGCAGGAGAAGGAAAACGCCGCTAAGAAAGAGGCCGGAGAAAAGGATAAGCAATATCAGCGCGAACAGAAGGAGCGCGCGAAGACAGACAAGAGAGAACTGAAAAAAATGCAAAAGCAGAAAAAGGCAGAGGAGAAAAAGCAAAAAGCATGATACGAGGCAAACCTCATGCCTCAATGGCGACGATATTGAACGTCGTCACGATTTCGCCAACATATTTACCGATGCCGTCGATGATAAGCGTTGCCGTTCCGGGGGCGACGTTGTTCCTGTATCCGACGGTAAAATCCTGACTGAATACCAGCTCGACGACCGTTACGGCTCCGTCCTTCGTTTCCTTGCGGACTTTGACCGACGGGATTACGTACACCGGCTTGCCCGTGTAGCGCTGCACTTCGACGGGCGCGATTTCGCCCTGCGAGATGTCGGTTTTCGCGTGCAGCCGTCCGTAGTGCTCGTGAACCAGCGTGTTATAGTGTTCTACATGCACGTTGAACTCTCTGACAAGCTCCGGATAGTTTGCCGGGCTGTTCAGGTCGATGAGCGACGTGATGCGGAGGGTGATTCGGCGGAGCGCCCCGTCGGTTTCGCGGCGGGCGGCCTTGGTGTTGATGTCCGGCTTTTTGATCTGCTCCTGTGCGGCGTCGTCGGCGTAGTTCTTGAACTGCGAGTTCAGCTGCGCAAGCTGCGCAAGCCAGGTTCCGAGATTCAGGTTCTGCACGGCGGGGATGTAATCGGCGCTGTTCAGCTTTTCGAGGATGCTGTCGATGCCGGCCGTTTCAGCGTCGTAGCCGGAATGGGTCAAATGCCTGTAGTTGCCGACCAGGTTCAGCACGTGCTTGGCGTTGTCGCGAAGCGAGGGGTTGAAATGCTTCTCAAACACATGGAGAAGTGCAACGATTTCCAATAAAATCTTATCGCGCTCACGATCGGTTTCAGCTTTCTTTTCGGTGAACTCGCTTCGGCGCAACCATTTGTAGACATGATCTTCCTGCATCACCTTCGCCTGATAAGCGGTTAATAACGCCGGAGCGTCAATCAAGTCTTTGTTCTTTTCAAATATAACGTTTGATATTTTGCTAAATTCAATATGCTCGGCATTACTGTATCTGCTCACATTCGGCTTTCTTAATTCTGTTTCCATCTTGATTAAATTCTTTATTAACTTTTCGATTTACATTTTGAATGGCAAAGATAATCAGTTCATATTAAATCACCAAATTCTTTTTGTCCGTTTTTGTCGAAGATAATCGGAATTGCGATTAGAAACAATGTTTCTAATCGCAATACAGTTGGAATTCCGATTAGAAACATTGTTTCCAGTCGCAATACAGCTGAAATACGATTAGAATCATTGCTTCCAGTCGCAATACAAGATAGAATCCGTCAGGAAAGCTTGCTGCTTATCTGTTTTTTTTCAACGCCTATGCCGAACAGGGCGAAATCATAAAGGACAGGGTCTTTGGGATTATATGCGCGCAGCTTGCCGGTAAGTTCTTCTACGGCTTTCCAGTCATTGCTTTTGCGGGTCAGGAGACCAATTTCGCGGGCCGTATTGCCTGCGTGGATGTCCAGCGGAATATACAGCATATCCGGCGTCATTGATTTCCAGACGCCTAAGTCGACGATGCCATCGTTGCGCACCAGCCAGCGCAAGGCAAGATTGACACGCTTCAGCGCCGTATTTTGGAGATTCGAGGAATAACATCGTGCGTCAACTCGATTGCGGTTAGCTTCCAGCGCCGATTTCCGCAGCGCCTCGACAAGTCGCTGCGGCGTCCTGTCCACGCACGACGCCATGTAGTCGTCCATGCCGGCGTATGACGTGTAGAAATGCCTGAAGCCGCGCAGCATGTACGCCATGTTTTGCTCGAAAAACGTCCGGTGCACATTTGCCGTGCCGAGACGCCTGTAGCCTTCACTCATCACATAATCGTAAGGAGATTCCCCCATCCCGGCTAACATCCGCTCCGCATCACGCAAAATCACGGCCCGCTTGCCCCACGCTATGGCAGCGACCAGGAAAGAAACGATTTCAACATCCTGCAGGTTTTTATACCTGCGGGGAAACTGCACCGGATCGTCCGCAATGAAGGCCGGCCGGTTTATCCGTTCCGCATGTTCGTCCAGATATGCCTTAATATCCATGCATACATATATTATATGTGAGTTATGGCCGGCAAATATAGTGCGCGCGCCTGAAACGGGCAAAATTAATGCGCCTTTTTGCTTGCCGGCAAATAAAAACAGCGTATCTTTGGAAACCGAATTGATATAAAATATTCTAACATAAAAACAAGTAACATGTTCAGCAAAGAGACTTACATAAATCGCCGGGCGGTATTGAAGAAAGCGCCCGCTTCCGGCCTGCTGCTATTCCTGGGTAACGACGAGGCCGGATGCAATTATGCCGGTAACACCTATCCTTACCGCCAGGATTCCACGTTCCTGTACTATTTCGGTCAGCCGTATGCAGGCCTGGCAGCCGTCATGGATATTGACGAAGACCGCGAAATCATTTTCGGTGACGAATTGACGATGGACGATATTATCTGGATGGGAACTCAGCCTTCCCTTCACGAAAAATGCTCTTCGGCGGGAATCGGCGAGCTTCTGCCCTCGAACGCAATCGCGGATTACCTGAAAAAAGCGCAGCAGAAAGGTCAGGCGATACACTACCTGCCCTCTTACCGTCCCGAACACCAGCTGAAATTATGGAACTGGCTCAATGTCCGCCCGGGCGAAGAGCGATTCTCCGTCGACTTCGTAAAAGCTGTCGTAAACATGCGCAACCACAAGTCGGCCGAAGAAACAGCCGAAATAGAAAAAGCCTGCCTCGTTACGGCCGACATGCATCTGGCCGCCATGCGCGCGATACGTCCCGGCGTCCACGAATATGAAGTAGTCGCCGCCATCGAATCAGTCGCCGGCGCGCACAACTGCGGCTTATCATTTCCCATAATAGCAACGGTGAACGGGCAGACGCTTCATAATCATTATCACGGAAACCCGGTTAAAAGCGGCGACCTGTTCCTGGCAGACGCGGGAGCGGAAACGGAAACGGGCTATGCCGGCGACATGTCGTCGACAACGCCGGCCAGTCATAAATTCACCGCCAGGCAGCGCGACATGTACAGGATACAGACGGCAATGCACGACGCATCGGTAGCGGCGCTTCGTCCCGGCGTCACGTTCGAAAAAGTCTATGACCTCTCCGCCGAAGTAATGATCGAAGGCTTAAAAAGCCTGGGCCTGATGCGCGGCAATACGGGCGACGCCTTGAATGCGGGCGCCTGCGCCCTGTTTTATCCTCATGGCCTGGGACACATGATGGGACTCGACGTGCACGACATGGAAAACCTCGGCGAAGTATACGTCGGATATGACGGCCGCCCGAAAAGCAAGCAGTTCGGCCGCGCTTCGCTCCGCCTGGCGCGCATGTTGGAGCCTGGTTTCGTGCATACGATCGAACCCGGCATCTACTTTATACCCGAACTTATCGACCAGTGGAAGTCCGCCGGAAAATTCGCCGAATTCATAAATTACGACAAGGTAGAAACGTATAAAGACTTCGGAGGCATACGTAATGAAGAAGATTACCTGATTACCGAAACCGGCGCCCGCCTCCTGGGCAAGCGCATACCGCGGACCGTTGAAGAAGTCGAGGCCTTCCGGGATTAGCTTTCACCCTCTCGCGCCTGCGTCAGAAACACCTTATGCAGGCTACCGAAAAACTATCGTAAAGACAGTCTTTCATTCCGTGCCTGTAACGGAGTGAAAGTATGTTTTTCCGGTATTCGCAGTTCAGCTTTATGCGCAGCTGCAAAGGGCGGTCGCCATTATTCTTGTATCCGTAAAATCCGGCCATATCAGCGTCAAGCGTGAAATTCCCGCACGTGCCGCTAACGCCGCCGGCGTAAAGTATCGCATCATTTTGCCGGTGAATAATATCGTTCGTCATCCAGCAGTAAAAGCCTGACAAGCCGTGTATGCGAAAGGAATATTGATTGTCGGGGCTTTTATATAAATAGCGTCCGATATTCAGGTTAAACCAGTATGTAGCCGCGTCGGTATAGCGAGCATCGGCCAACCGGTTCCCGCTTGCGGTTTTAAGCGTAGCCTCAAGCATGACATCAGCCCATTTTTCGCTTTTCAGCAACTGGTAAAAAGAACTTACGACGACGTCTCCATGTGCACCCTCCTCCCAATACCGGCCTGCGGCATGTCGTTCTTCGACGGTCGCCTGCGTCGTGTTATAATATTCGTATACGACATAGCCCACTTCCACTCCTGCGCGGCCTTCTGCCACAGGAATAAAAGCCCTCGCGTAAACATCTTTGGTTCGATCCCCGTCATACGCATGATACTCCCCTCTTAATTCCACTTCCCACCGCGTCCCGATGCGTCCGTTGCGCAATTCCGGCATGGGAAATGCGTTGGGGCCAAAATAGCGTGGCGAATACTGCAAATCTCTCATGCTTTCGTGCCAGTCAACCTCTTGTTCCTGTGCAAATCCTTTGTTTGCCTCAATAGATGTCATTAAAATAACGAGTGACAGATATGCCGTTTTCTTTCCGAAATTCATTCTTCTGGTTGTTTTGTGTATTATACAATTTTCGACGGGCAAATATACGAAACAACGGATATTTGCCAATAAAAGAACAAAAGATATTTATTAACAAAACGTAAAAGGGGTCATGTTATGCAGCGTTTTCATTAGCGCCTGCATCCCTTAAAACAAAGACACAATGCGGAATAATGTTAAAGATTATATAAATAGATGTTTCTAACAGGATAACCCGTATATTTGTGTCGGAGAAAAAATCTGATAGATAACAGCAGGATTTGACAATAGTAATATAATAAATATAATTAAACCATTAGTTTAAAAGAATGTCTAATTTATAAAGCACTATATAATGACAGGCTTTTTATTAAACGAAAATAAATTAGAGGAGGAACAGAAATGAAAACAAAGAAATTAACTTCCATATTTGTAATGCTCGTCATGACAGTCGGAGCATTTGCACAGGAGGAATTTGTGGATGATGTTTATTTCTCTTCGGGTAAGAGTAAAAGCAAAAAGAACACAAAAGTAGAAACCGTGCCGACCGCATTTGCGACATCAACTCCATCTGCGCCGCCTGCTCCGGCATTATCTGCCGCATCGCCGACGAGTGGGATGGATGTGGATGCATACAATCGCCGTTATTCCGATTATGAAGCGGCTGAAGATTTTACGGACGACGCTTACGTTGGCAATTATGTGCCGGACGACACGACTCCCGTCGATGTGCGCAGCTCCGATCTCGAATATACGGAACGTATTATCCGCTATCATTCTCCGAGTAAGATAACGATTACCGGATCGGATAATGTGAATCTTTATCTGAGCGAAGGTTATTATGCTTATGACTATGATACGTATGACGGAGGCGTTGATATTAATATTAATGTCGGTAACGGTTATGGCTGGGGATACGATCCCTGGTGGTCTTATAATTCGTGGTATTCTCCATGGTACAGTTCATATTGGTATCGTCCCTACTGGGGCTGGGGCTTTGGCGGAGGCGGTTTTTATGGCGGCTGGTATTCGCCCTGGTATGACCGGTATTGGGGCCCGTCTTACGGCTGGGGCTGGGGATACGGTTATTACGGAGGCTATTATGGCGATTATTACGGCAATCACGGATATCATCATCATTACACCCCCCACTATCGCAACCAATACGGACGCGCCGCAACAGGCGGTTCCCGTTCGGGCGGGCGTTATGCAAGCGACTATCGTTCTTCCGGCTCGCGTTCGGCTGTCTCGTCGTCCGGTTCACGTTCAGGCGTATCGTCTTCAAGCCGGAGTTCATCCGTGCGTTCGGAAGGTAGAAGTTCCTCCGTTCGGAGCGCTAATCGCGATTCCGGACGTAGCACGTCTTTAAGGGAAGGCACGCCGTCAAGAACAACGAGAGAAAGTGTTGCAAGAGTAGGTTCCGGCAACGCTTCGTCACGTGAGGGTACCGTAAGAGCAGGCGCATCCACCGACAATCGTTCGAGTCGTTCTTCAGTAAACAGTTCTGCCGCAACGCCAAGACAACGTACATCTTCGTCGTCGGACACCAATGTTTCAAGGTCGGTTCGTACACGCAGTGTTACTTCAAGCAGTGCAGCTCCGGCAAGTAATCGTTCTTCGTCTGTAAGCAGGAGTTCGTCGAGCAGCAGTTCTTCAAGTAGTAATACACGTTCTTCCAGCTATTCATCGCCGGGTAGCAGTAGCCGTTCTTCCGGTTCGAGTTACTCTTCCGGTTCGTCAAGTCGCTCAAGCGGAGGTCTCAGTAGCGGCGGAAGCGGAGGCGGAAGCAGTCGTTCATCGTCAGGCAGTAGTGGCGGTGGTGGCGGCGGACGTTCCGGTGGTCGCAGCAGATAAGTTCGCAGTAATATGAGGAGGAATATGTAATTTATTGTGGAAATTGAAAATCAGTAAGGGGTGTGTGAAAGCACCCCTTGTTAATAAAAAACAGAAGATAATGAGAAAGATAATTTTATTTACAAGTATATTATTGCTAATTTGCAATATTGGTTTGTTTGCCCAGGGTAATCAGATAGACGCTTATACGCTTTCCGGCACAGAGTTAAACGGAACAGCCCGTTCTATGGCAATGGGTGGTGCATTTGGAGCTTTGGGCGGTGATATTTCCGTTATTTCGAGTAATCCGGCCGGTTTGGGTATTTATCGCAGTTCCGATATTTCCGGAAGCTTGGATCTCTTGATGAATAAAACATCCACTAAATGGAGTGGAGTTAATGCAGATCAGAAAAAGACGCATTTTGCACCGAATAATTTTGGATTCGAACTTTATTTTCCAACAAGTTCGAGTAGTGTCCGTAACTGGAATCTCGGTTTTTCATATAACCGGGTGAAAAATTTCAACCGTCGCTACCGGATGTCAAATAATGGACAAAGTCATTCGCTGGCTGATTATGGAGCCTGGCGCGCTTCGAATGCCTTTGGTATCGGAAAAGGCATCACAGCGAACGAGTTTGAGAATACCCCATATAATAATCCCGATTTATCAGGGAACTGGCTTGCTATTTTAGGGTATGATAACTTGTTTTATCATTATGTGGGAGGTCCGAATGAATATCAGAGCGCTTTTGGCTATTGGAACAAAGATGAGACAGTCTGGGAAATAGTGTCGCCATACAAAAATCATTTATCAGTGAACGAAAGCGGTCATATGGACGAATATAATATCGGGTTCGGAACGAATATTTCCAATTTTTTATTCCTGGGCGCTTCTTTATCGGTGACGGATATTAATTATAAATACAGTTCGTTTTATGAGGAACTTTTTGTTTATGATAAAAAGAATAATAAAGATGATGAATTATATCTGGAAAACTGGTTGAATACGGAAGGCTCCGCCATATCCCTCAATGTTGGTGCGATCATGAACCTGCAGATGTTGAGATTGGGGGTTGCCTATAATTCTCCACGTTGGTATAGTATGACGGATTATTATGATGCACGTTCGGGATCTTATATTAATAACAGCAAAGGTAATCCGAATATTGATGCATGGATTCCGGAAAAAAGCTATTCGGAATACAAGTTTCGCACACCGGGTAAATGGATTTTCAGCGGCGCTGTTATTTTGGGGCAGTCTGCGCTGATAAGTGCCGATTATGAGCTTATGAACTATCGGGAGATGCAATATTCATCCAAGAATGAAGATAGTCACAACCGGGTTGAATATGTTGCAAACGGATATATAAAAGATGATTTCACATGGGCGCATACATTGAAGATCGGAGCGGAAGTAAAAATTACGTCGCAGTTTGCCGTGCGCGCCGGTTATGTGATGCAAACTTCACCCATGCACAAAAACCTTGTAAATAATAATGTAGAAGTCTTACCTTCGGGAACGATTCCGCATTTTGAGGTAACATCGGATCCGACAAATTATTATACTGCAGGTCTCGGATATCGTTTCACGCCTAATTTTTATATGGATCTGGCATGTGTGTATCGTCATAACAGTTCTCGCGTGTACGCATTCTCTAATACGTATGACGGTGTAGATGCAGGCAAAGTCGAAGTCCCTTCGACACCGGCAAAATTGAAAACGGAATCGACGCATTTGGCCTTGACGTTTGGATATAAGTTTTAGTAAAGACTCATAAACTTTGTACCGGAAAGGCGGAGGTTGGTACAAAAACCTTTGCCTTTTTGTAAAAAAAAGACCGATATATTTGCTTATTCCGTATAAATGTATTTATCTTTGAGCCGATAAAATTAATATTCAACTTTTAAAAACGATCTGCCTATAGCATACACATTACTTCGAACCAATACATTTTAAAGTAATGAGAAATTTAAAAAATATGACCGATGAAACATTGGTCGAATTGTATGCAGAAGGAAATAGTTCCGCATTTGACGTTTTGTTGAACAGATACAAAAAGAGTATTCACTCTTACATTTTCTATATAGTCCGTAGCCATGATCTTACGGAGGATATTTTTCAGGATACATTTCTTAAAGTGATTATGACAATTAAACAGGGCCGTTATACGGATAACGGTAAGTTTAAAGCATGGATTACACGTATCGCACATAATCTTATCATTGATAATTTCCGTCAGGAACGTAATGAGAATACAATTTCCAATGACGAAGTAGAAATTGACCTGCTGAATGACATGAAACTGTGTGAATCGAATATTGAAGATAACATGGTGCAGGAGCAGATTTATCAGGATGTGAAGAAATTAGTGAAGCATCTTCCCGACAATCAGCGAGAAGTGCTTGAGATGCGCTATTATCGGGATATGAGTTTCAAAGAAATCGCGGACGTTACGGGAGTGAGCATCAATACTGCCCTTGGGCGTATGCGTTATGCGATTCTCAATGTCCGTCGTATGGCGGAAGAACATCATATCGAATTGTCGTTCACATAAAAAAAATTCAGAAAAGAATCACATTACGCATGAGGCTGGGGCGTGTTCGAGTCGCCCATTTCAGTTTTTTATAGGCTTCGTTGGCTTCGAGATAGGCCGGTTGCGGGATATAGATCGACAAGCCGCTGAACTCCCGGATGATTTGCAATGTACCTGTTCCCGCCGAGTAATAATTGTCGGTATTCGCTTTATAAACAATGCATTTTTCGAGTGCGATCTGGAAATCATCGTATTGTTCGGATGAAAGTTGTTTTATATAGCTGCCTGAATCGAAATAAATTTTTTGATTGCCGAAGCCGAAACATTGAATACTCTCAATGCTTATTTTGTGGCGGGCTTGACCTGCCGTTTCCTGAAATTCGGAGGATTCCGCGTCAAATATGGAATGACAAATCACGGCTAAAGCCTCTAATCCTGCCGTTTCGGTTACGCTGACCGTTGCCGAGCGGCGCACGTCGTTTTGATTGTCGTAATACTCGTAAAATTCTCTTGCAACGGCTATCAAGTCCGCTTCAGGCTTGAACAGGTGTCGCATCATGGACGAATACACAAATCCCGGCGCAAGCACTTCCGCGGGCGAGGCGACGATATAATCCGTTTTTTCCTTCAGTTCGTAGGCCACTTCTACCGACGCCATAAAACAGGCGTCGAAGATGATAAAGTCTAATTTATATGGGATTGCATCTGCAAAATCACTCAGTTCCATGTAATTGTACGTTTCGTCTGTCCCCTTGTCCTGAATGGCGGCTTTGAGACGCGGCGGCTCGGACATTTCCGCCGGAAGCCAGCCAGTGGCGTGGGAAAGGATAATCAGCCCGTACGAAGCGGCCGGGCGATGTTCTCTTGTTCGGTTCAGTACGCGGGTAAGCGTTGTGGGAGCGGCGGAATTTTCAGGCGGATATGTTTCGATGGTGTCGGCGACATTGCCCCGCAAACGGCTATGGTAGATATGCACCAAAACCGGGCTGTCGCTCGTATCGCTGTATACAAGCAGGTTGCCGTCGATGACCCCATTCCAGCTATCAGTTAGTTGCCTGATTTTTTCTGTGGCTTCGGGGTTGAAATTGTTGTCTGTACCGAGATAAAGAAGCACGGTCCGGCGGTCGCTTGCGGGAACGGTATCGTCCGGCAGTTCGTTTTGTTCGCAACCTGTAAGGAATACGAGAAACATCGGCAATATTATACTTATTCTATCCTTCATTTTAAAAATTCGACCGACTTTGCCGGTGTTATACTTTACGCGGCATCGTTTTGTGAGATGCATCCCTGATTTTCCGATTGCCATCGGAAGTTTCCCGATAGCTGTCCGGGGGTCTCCGTACAACTCCATGTGGGGAGTTCCCCATTTCGTCCGAATGCTTCACCATGCGGTCTACCAATGACGGCATAGCCGGAAGCAATCCAAGCAACCACATCATTGCGAACCCGCAAGGTGAAACAATCCTGTCCCCATCATTGGTAGGAACGAAGCAATCCAGATTATTGTAACGTTTATTTTCTGACGACTCCTTAATAATGATAGGGGTAGTTAGCAGGGAACACTACGCGGAAGCCATTATTGTGGCTCACATTGTCGGGATCGCTTTCAAACCGACGGGCAGAACGGCAGTCCTGAGCGAAACTGTTCCAGCCGCCGCCGCGCAGCACGCAGAGGTATTTAGATGAAGCAGGGTAAAGGTAGACAGGATCGGCAACAGGATTGTTGCCCAGATCCATATAATACCAGTCCAGACACCATTCCGATACATTGCCGTGCATATCGTACAATCCGTAAACGTTCGGTTGATAGCGGCCTACATCCGTAGTACGACTTAAATAAACCCCGTACCATCCAATGTCCTTATGACCGTAATCATAGATATATCGCCCATTAATATTCGCCATACTGCCGTCTAAGTATTTTCCGGTGCCGATGCCGAACGGAAGGTTCTTCCCGCCGCGGCAGGCGTATTCCCACTGAGCCTCCGTCGGTAAACTGCCGCCCACCCAGTTGGCAAAAGCTTTTGCTCCCCACCAGGTTACATTTATTACAGGACGGTTTGCGCAGCCTGGTGCAGGTTCCCACCACGAGCCGTTCCAGTGCAGGCCCCAGTCGTAGGGGCTGGAGCTGGCCTTTATCCATTGCGTATTGGCGTTAGTTCCGCTTCGACCTATATTATTTGCATTCAGAAACCATGCATACTGCGCATTGGTCACCTCGTATTTGCTCATGTAAAAACCCTCTGTCAGCGCTACCCGATGCTGCGTTTCATCGTAATAACGGTTCGGCTCGTCTAAAGGACTGCCCATCCAGAAACCCCCTGGAGGAATGTAAACATCCTCGATGCCCCTTGCGATAAAGCCTGATCCGTTTACGGTAATCGTATAGTTATATCGGCTGCCGCCGGCCAGATAGTTTAACGCAGGCGAACTTTGTTGAGATGGTATCCATACGTAAGTGGGGCCGTTGTGAACTTTAAACTCGACGGTTACGCCCGCAAGGGAGGTTGCAGGCAACAGGAGGGCTTCATACTTGCCGTTTGCATATCCTGATGGCTGTTGTGTGCATAGCATTTCAACATTCGTTCGTGTGGTTGGCTGACTGAATTTCCCTGTCGCCAAATTGAAATATGCTTGCGTATTAATCCCTTTAATGGTTACCGTCAGCGCCGAAAGGTTGACGCTGCTCTCGCCTTTCTGCACGGTCAGTTCGAGTTTTGCCAATGCGTGACGGAACGAAAGGTTTACCGCGCCGCTATTCATGTTATAGCTTCTTGTATTGTTGCTGTATAACAGGTCGATAGCGGCAGAGTATCTCTGGTCGCGTACATCCACTGCGTAACTGTCTGACGTTTGCCGATTTTTCCATGGATAGTAAGCGACGAAATTCACATATCTGCCGTCCTCCGGGTAAAAAAGTTCGTTACCTGCTGCGGGCGACAGTTCGCCCGTTACTGTGTTGGTTACCGTGTATCTGCGGTTGCCCGCATCGCCTGTCATAAAAATGCCGACGATATCGTTATAAACCCATTGCGTCTCGCCGCTTGCATTGACGCTTGTGCGGGTCTGCTCGGCGGTTGCGTCTGAGACGGAGAACCGTATCGGCACACGCTCGCTGTCCTGCGACAATATGTCATCGTCTTCCAGTGAGCAGGCGGCAAGTGCAGGTATGACCGCCGCTATCACCAAGTACCTGAAATATTTTCCTGTTATCATATCATGTTATGTTTTAATTTTTATCTTATTACTGCGTTGCCACGTCCGTTAACCGAACTCCAGTTGGTAATCGTTCCGGTAACAGATACGGCGTGCTTGTTAAGCGTAACGACGTAGTCATACATCGTGCCTTCAGCCAGTCTGCCGCCATTGATACCGTATTGTCCCGACAGTTCCCATGTATATTCGTTGCCGCCGACAGTAAAGACAACCTCATGATTGCCGTTCAGCGAGGTCGGAAGCAGGATGGATTCGTATTTGTACGAGCCTGTCTGCTTGGGCGTGATATAGTAAGGATCCCGTTCGTTGCTTAAGACGTCCGTTTTTACATTGAAATCCGCCTTAGTTTTCATTCCCTTGATGGTTACGGTCAGTCCGTACAGGTTACCGACGCCCGCACCAGCTTGAACGGTCACGTTCAGTTTTGCCAACCGATGCCTGAATCGCAAATTGACATCGCCAGTATAAGTTTTGTCATATCCTGCGCTGTTGTTGCCGGCGATCTCGGAGCGCATCAGGTCGATAGCCGTCAGGCTGTTCTGGTCGCCTACATTTACACGATACGTCCAGTCTGCATCATTCAATCCCGCCTGGTAGGGATGGTAGGCGATAAAGTCCACCGCGTTCCCGTTCTGCGGGTAATAGATTTTCGTACCGGCCTCAATAAATCCGACAGCGCCGGTTCCGTATCCGGAGGCGGTGTACGATATGTTGGCATATCCTTCGGAAACGTTTGTTGACCTGTGTTCCGTCATGTAGATACCGACAGGGTCGCCTCTTTCCCACGAATCGCCGCTGACGCGGGTCTGTACGTCTGTTGAGCCATCTGCGGCGAATTTTACCGCTATGCGCTCATCACTCACTGTTTCGTCGTCCATGCTGCACGATACGAATACGATTGCTGCCAATGCAGTCATTGCAAAGAATATTACTTGCTTTTTCATCTTTATCTGAATTAAATTATATAAAAATAGTTATTTCTTAGTTTCCTAATCGGCTATCGCATTGCCGCTGTCTTCCGTCCATGGGTCGATGGTCGCCGTGAAGCCGCCTGCCGTTGGCGTTACCACGAGGATGGAATACAGGACAAGCGGCATTCTTTTGCCGGTGTTGAACGAAGCAAGCCGGCTTGACAGATCCGATACAACCGTATAAGTCGAAGGGATTCCATCTGCGAATTGCAGGGTGAGCGAGAGGATTTGCGCGTTGTTCGTAACGCCCAAAAGACGCATAGTAGCCGAATATTCATCATTTATTTGCGTAAATACGGGCGTAACCGTTACTGCATCACCTGCCGGGTTGCCGCTTATGATGTTGATAGCTCCCGCCACACCCGAAAGCGTTGCATCAATGCCTGTAATGCGTTCTTTAGCATCGCCCGCAAGTTCCAGTTCGAGCGTTAGTTGCCTTACCTGCTGCTGCATGGGAACGGTTATGTCATGGAGCTTGTCCTTTTCAATCACGACGCTGTGGGAGCCTGTGAAAAACCAGCCAATGTCGCTGCCTGCCCATGCCGACGGGTACGTTGCCGTTGCCGTTTCGCCGTTTACCGTAATGCCGTTTACTACATTATATACATGTAAGGACAGGCTTCCTTCGTCGAAAAAATAGTCTATCGTGTTCATTTCGCCCGAAAGCGTCTCCGTATGGCTGCCGATTTGTGCCGTATAGCTATTGGGGATGTCGACCCATTCGCCACAGTCTTCCCATGTGGTAGTCAGTGCTATTTTCCCGTATTCGGGGTGGTCGGTGTTGTAGAGCGTCTCCTGCACGCAGGATGTCTGGACTGTGATTTGTGCGACTGTCAGGATTAACAGGACTGTTTTCCCGACAGTTTCTTTCATATTAAACTGTTTCATATCTGTATTGTATTAATCATTGTTATCATAAAATTTAAATAAATCACTGTTGGGACTATTTTATTTTCCAAATCAGCGAGATGCCCGCCTGTGTCGGACTGATCACGCTTTTCCGTAATTCGCCGTCTTTACGCACCGTAATTCCGTTGCTGCGTCGGTAGCTTTCGTATTTGAGGCTTGTATAGCCCAATCCCAAAGAGAGTTCCATATCGACGGATTTGCTTAGTGTCAGGCGGTAGCCGCCAGTCAGTCCGCCGCCGAAAATATCACCCTGGTAGCCTGTGTCGCCGAATTTGAAGTTAAATTCGCCTGCATGTTCTTCAATGCCGATAAACCCGTTTTTATTTTTGCCCATATAGAAGCGGATTTCGGGCTGTATGAGCAATGTGCGGTGGTGGTTTTCTTTGTTGCTCCAAGTCCAGTTACTATATGCGCCGTTTATGAGAAAGCCGATATTTGCCGACGGTTTCCACTCCAGACCTAAATTAGGTGTGGCGACTGCCCAGTAGAGTAAATTGGTGCGGAATGAGAATTTTCCCCGATCCGCATCAACGCGATCCTGCGTCTGGGCATAGCCTGAAAGGATTGCCAATAGCAGCAGCGCGGTTGTAAATAAGATTCTTTGTTCATGCATATTATTCTTTGTTTAAAATATTCACTTTTTCTTTGTTACATCATTTCTTTATCTATTGTTTATTTGTTTGTTTTCAGATGGAAACATTCTCCGTTTTCAACGCGAACGTTCCCGTTGCTGGATACGAGCGTTCACATTCCCAGACGCGAACGTCCGCGCAGGGAGTAGACGAACGTTCGTGTCGGAAAACGCGAACGTTCGCATTTTTTACTTGCCGCTGACAAGGTCTTCGGAAAATACAAAACTTGCTCCTTTCAAAGCTTCTTTCAACGTTTTACCCGGAGAGAAGCGAATGTTCAGGTTCTTGACACTAGCGACAGTAACTTCTTCTTTGGTATCGCTCCCCTCGCCGTTGCAGGTAAGATGGAATGAACCCCAGTCGCCTAACTGCACGCTGTTGCTTGCCAGCAGATTGCGTAGCAGCACTTTTTCCAACTGGTCAAGCGACATTTCGGCTTCCTTGCGGTTAAGCGTTGTTTCGTCGGCTATTTCCTTAGCTACTTCTTTCTCCCCCACCTGGCTGATGGTTTTCACCGTGGTATACCATTTCTTCGGAATCGTCCGATCCTGAGGATTCGCCCGTTCCACTTTATTTAATACGATTGGCATTGTTTGATAAGATTAAATTGTTAAACATATTGTTAATTAACGCGTATATTTCAGATATAATAAGTTTCGGGCGAAACAATGGGATTTGGCATAAAACACCAAAAGCCATCTTAAAATAAGATAGCTTTTCTTGTTTATTAAAAAATAAATACTTAACTACGCGCGTTATACGCTCGCGATATATATTAGTGTATAGGCCTCTCTCTCTCTCTCTCTCTCTCTCTCTCTCTCTCTCTCTCTCTCTAATAAATAATCGGAATTAATCAACATAAGGATGTTAATTAACTCAAAACGGGACAAATATCTTACATTAATGTTGGACATACTACTTTATTAAAAACCACATATAACATGATGTAAAAAGACTTATGCATATACTTTCAAAAGATCACGATATATACACTCTCAAAAGACATACACAAACACCGGCAAATTTATTGCTTTTTTTTGAAAAACAAAATAAAAACATAAAAATAAACTGATTTTTTTACAGGTATGTCATTTTTTGCAGAAAAGTCCATGCCCGACGATATGTGTTGTTGTGTTGTGCATTGTGTAGGGGCGTAGCGCGCTACGCCCTCACAGATGGTTGTCATGGTACGGTAGAGACAGGGCATGCCCTGTCTCTACCGGAAACGCGGCAAATATGATATACTCAAACAGAACCGGTATGCGAAAAACCAGCCCGATTTTATACTTTGCGCGGGATCGTTTTATGTATTGCGGGCTGATACCGGAGGTGTCCGGGACTGATAAGTGCACAGTATAAATATCATTCAACGAGGTCTGTTTATGGTTAAAAAGGAAGGATAAAATGGTCATTTTTAAAGAATATATGGAATGGAACTTTGTCGTGACATGAAAAGATGCTATATTTGAAGGCTTAATCATTGTTCTTAAAATATGAAAATAATATATTTGTTATATGTGACTGTTTTTTTGTTCCTTTTGTCTCCCGTAGCGGCACAGAAAGTCGGACTGGTGCTAAGCGGAGGCGGGGCGAGGGGAGCTGCGCATATAGGCGTGATCAGGGCGTTGGAGGAAAACGATATACCGATTGATTATATAACCGGCACGTCCATCGGCGCTATTGTAGGGAGCCTTTACGCGATGGGTTATACGCCGGATGAGATGCTGGAGCTGATCCTTTCGGATGAGTTTGGCTCCTGGCAAACCGGAACGGTGGAAAATGAATATATCTATTATTTCAAGAAACCGGAAGAAACGCCACAATTTATGCATTTTGCGCTGAATCTGAAAGATTCCGTGTTTATTGATGGTTTATTGCCGGGTAGCATTATTAATCCGATTCAGATGAATCAGGCGTTTATGGAGCTTTATGCGCAGGCTACTGCCAAATCTGCATGGAATTTTGATAATTTGTTCGTTCCTTTTCGTTGTATGGGGGCGGACGTCTATGGAAAAAAGGCGATAACGTTTCGTAACGGCGATTTGGGTGACGCCGTACGTATTTCCATGACATTCCCGTTTGTTTTTAACCCGATATGGAAGGATGGCGTTCCGCTTTTTGATGGGGGGATCTATGATAATTTCCCGATAAAAGCGATGAAGGAGGATTTTAATCCGGATTTTATACTGGGTTCGGCCGTACGAGGAGGCGGATTGAAACCATCGGGAAATCCTATGAGTCAAATTGAAACGATGATCATGCAGAAAACGGAATATAAGATTCCGGAAGAAGATGGAATATTGCTTGAGATGCGCCTTCCCGATGTTTTTCTGTTGGATTTTTACAAAGCTAAGGACGTCATGCAAATTGGTTATGACCGTACAATGGCATTGATAGATACCATAAAAACCCGCGTTAACCGTGAAGTTCCTTTAGCTGACGTGATGGCTCGCCGTAAAGCGTATAGAGAGAGCCTGCCGCCGTTAAAATTTACGAATATCTATATCACAGGAGTGACGGAAGCGCAGCGACATTATATTACGGCGCAGCTGACGCACGATATCAATGGAGATTTTACGATGGAGGAATTTCGACGCACTTATTTTAAGATGCTGACTTATTCGAAGATAAAAGAGATTATACCGTCTGCTATCTATAATTGGAAAAATAAAACCTTCGATCTTTATTTGGCAGTCAAGATCAAAGACGAAATAAAAATATCCATAGGCGGGAATATTTCCTCTCACCAGGCTAACCAGTTGTTTCTGGGACTTGAGTACCAGAGCTTGGGCGAGACGTCTGCCGATTATAATGCCAATTTCCAAATGGGTAATTCCTTTAGCGGCGTGTCTATAGACGGACGATTTTTTCCGTCGGCCAATATCCCCGGCTATATCGGATTGAAGCTTGCCTATTCGAATAAAAACTATTCGCAAAGCCAGTCCCTGTTTTATGAAGATCTTGTTCCGGCATTTATCAAAAAGCGTGAACGTTTTATCAAAGTCCGTTACGGATTCCCGTTTATACATCGTTCGAAAGTAGATGCTTTTGCCGGATTAGCCACGCTCACGGATTTTTACTACCAGACCACGTCCTTTACAGGCCTTGATTTTGATGTAAGTAGATATAATCTTTTCAATACCGGTGTCCGGTTTGAACGAAACACCCTCGATTACCGGCAATACCCGACGAAAGGTCGCCAGCAATTGCTGACTGCACAATATATATTAGGAAGCGAACAATACCGGCAGGGAGGACGCAAGTATTTTACGGATGCCGGAAAGCATGACTGGTTTCAGGTGAAAGGGATATGGCAAAATTTTCCGAATATGAAAAACCGGTTTAACCTCGGTTTCATGGGAGAAGCGGTGTATAGCACTAAAAAGTCCAATTCCAATTATACTTCGACCGTTTTGCGGGCTTCGGCATTTACTCCTACGCCTCACAGTAAGATCTCTTTCAATGAAGCGTTCTATGCCGACAGTTATATAGCGGCAGGCGTCATTCCGATCATCAAACTGAATGAAATGTTTCATTTTCGTCTGGAAGCTTACGGATTTGCTCCTCTACGGGCGATTCGAAAAGAGGCATATACAATAGGCGAAAATCCGACGGTGTATTACAAAGCCCGGTACGGAGATATTTTTAGTTCATATCAGTATATGGGAGAAGTGGCGTTTGTCCTTCACCTGCCGTTTGTCTCGGTTAGCTTGTTTGTGAACGGTTACAGCTATCCGAAAAACAATTATAATGTAGGGTTGAATATAGGGTATTTGATCTTTGATTCGGGGTTTTTGGATTAATTTTTTCAACCAACCGACTTTCGCTGTCAAGAACATTGCCGGCTGGCAATGTTTTTCAAAAATAGTAGTATAACGTTACTTTTACAGGGAAATGATCCGATAACATGCGTACTTCGGCCTCTACGGAAAATACGTCTTTGGGAAAATCGCCGGCGTCGAGTTTGTTGTCGTTTACAGGAGTGCGGTAACTGTCCGTTAATATGCCATAGCGATCAGCCCTAAGTTTGTCCGATATAAAAATGTGGTCGATGCGACTATTGGTTGCACGGTTGCTTTTGAATGAATTGAATGTTCCGTTTAACGCATAACGAATCTTGGCTGTTTCGTATGTATCGTGAAGGACATCGGAGTTTGCAAGAAGTTTGTAACTTTCATTCGTCTGGTCAACATTGAAATCGCCGGTAAGAATGACGGCGGCGTCATTTCCGCACATTTCTTTTATTTTATTCAGGATAAGATTAGCGCTTTGTCGCCGGGCTTCCTTGCCGACATGGTCAAAATGTATGTTGAAGAACCACAGTTCCTTCTCCTTTTTAAGGTCTTCAAACTGCCCCCACGTACAAATGCGCGGTAACGCCGCATCCCATCCTTTGTTAGGATAATCCGTATTTTCGGAAAGCCAGAAATTTCCTGATTTTAAGAGCCGGAAACGATCTTTTTTGTAAAATATCGGAGTATATTCCCCTTTTGTTTTTCCGTCATCCCGTCCCACGCCGGTATATCCGTATTCGGGAAGTTTGTTGAGAAGGTCTTCAAGTTGATTGTTTAGTACTTCCTGTGTTCCGAAAATGTCAAAATCGTTAAACAGTATCTGCTGTGCAATTAATGGGCAACGTCTTTCCCATCCGTTGCCTGCATTTTTGTCGTCCCCGCTGTCATAACGGATGTTGTATGTTCCCACGATAAGATCCTGTGCATAAGTAAAACGGAAAGAGCCGTTTACAAATATCAATGTAGCTAATAATAATAAACCTTTTTTCATCTGTATATAAAGTTAAAAATTCGACATTACGTAATAAATTAAGAATCGTTTTCGTTCCTCGTTTTTTTTCATCACAAAAGTATAAAAAAAAGCTGTAAATTTAAAAGTTTGTCGGGATTACGTATAATTTTGTCGGGGAAAGAGATAAAAATGGATTTTTTGAAAGGGGACAAAAAAAGGTTGCCCGGAAAATCGGACAACCTTCAAAATCTAATCAGGATATTGATATATTCATCAATGTTAAATGTGACATAATGTATTAATCGACATTGAGCGTAACGCGCTTAAATGATGTTACGGTCAAATCTTTATCTTGCTGTTTAAGATATTGTTCAATCGTCAATTTTGAGTCTTTTACAAATTCCTGCTGCAAGAGTGTGTTCTCTTTATAAAATTTCTGGAGTGCACCTTCAACGATTCTATCAAGAAGGGCTTCCGGTTTGCCGGCTTGAATGGCTTTGTCGCGGGCGATTGCCTTTTCCGTGTCGATGACCTTCTGAGGAACATCGGCCGGAGTAATTGAAACGGGATTCATTGCAGCTACCTGCATCGCTACATCGCGTTTTACCTGGCGTTCCGCATCTTTGTTGAATGCAACGATTGTAGCCAGTTTGTTTCCCGGATGTATGTATGAAATAGTCGAAGCGCCATTCACAAATTCGTAGAAACCAAGTTCCATTTTTTCTCCCGTAACGCCTATGCGGTCGATAATGTGATTTTCAACCGTACGGCCATCCGCCGGCGTCAAAGCGAGAAGTTCTTCTTTCGAAGCCGGTTTGTTTGCCATAGCAAGGTCAAGAAAACTTTGTGTCATTGCAATGAAATCTGCATTCTTTGCAACGAAATCGGTTTCGCATTTCACGGCTACGATCGCTGCGAAATCGCCGTTCTCCATCGCTAAAACACAACCTTCCGCGGCTTCGCGATCAGAGCGTTTTGCTGCAACAGCCTGACCTTTTTTACGGATTATTTCCATTGCTCTCTCAAAATCATTACCGGATTCTTCCAGGGCGCTCTTGCAATCCATCATACCTGCACCGCTCATTTTACGCAATTTTGTTATATCTGCTAATGTTACTGCCATAATATTGTTTTTTATTATTTTTGTTGATACTTTTTGTCGCATGCAGGAGAATTATTTGCCTTGTATGTAAATAATTCTTCGAGAAACGACATTCGGATATGTTATTTTTTTATTCTTCGGAATGATCTTCTGTTTCGGTCGGTACATCTTTTATTTCAACTTCTTCGGCAGGAGTTTCTTCCGATTTCTTTGCGCGTGTTTTCCGCTCGCGTTTAGGGGCTGCTTCACT
Organism: Tannerella sp.; assembly: GCA_031264155.1. GTDB lineage: Bacteria > Bacteroidota > Bacteroidia > Bacteroidales > Tannerellaceae > Tannerella. The sequence goes on from JAISEJ010000119.1 coordinate 38,477, forward strand.
GGGTTCGTCACCACTATCATCTTTGTTTGCGCGTTCTGCTTTACCTTCCCGTATGCCGTCCTGAATTGCTTTGCAAAGAGTGCCTAAAATCAATTCTACGGATTTTGTAGCGTCATCATTTGCCGGAATCACGAAATCGACATTTGAGGGATTGGAGTTTGTATCAACCATTCCGAACACAGGTATGCCCAGACGGTTTGCTTCGCGAACGGCAATATGTTCTTTCATCACGTCGACAACGAACAATGCGGACGGAAGACGGTTAAGGTCTGCAATAGAACCAAGATTTTTTTCCAATTTCGCACGCTGGCGTGTGATTTGCAGTTTTTCTCTTTTTGAGAGATTGTCGAATGTGCCGTCGGTAGCCATTTTGTCGATAGTTGACATTTTCTTTACAGCCTTACGGATCGTAGGGAAGTTTGTCAGCATGCCACCCGGCCAACGCTCGATAACATAAGGCATGTTAACGGCGGTAGCCATATCGGCGACAATCTGTTTTGCCTGTTTTTTGGTAGCAACGAACAGGATTTTGCGTCCCGATTTGGCGAGATTTTTCATTGCCTCCGCCGCTTCGTCTATTTTTGCAACTGTTTTGTATAAATCAATGATATGAATACCATTTCGCTCCATGAATATATAAGGAGCCATTGCGGGGTTCCATTTACTCCTTAAGTGCCCGAAATGAACACCCGCCTCTAATAATTGTTCAAAACTTACTCTTGACATTTTCTTTTTTTTAATCGTTTACATTCTTTTTTTGTTAAACATCAACCGTCCGGTAGTTTGCCGACATTCGTACATGCAGAAAAAATCCAGACAATTTAGATACTAAACGCATTTTACTTGCAAGAACCTCACAAATATTAACGTTTGCTGAACTGGAATCTCTTGCGAGCTTTCGGTCTTCCCGGCTTTTTGCGTTCTACCGCACGAGGATCGCGCGTTGTGAAACCTTCTGCCTTTAGCGCGGGTTTGGATTCCGGATTGATTTTTATCAATGCGCGGGTAATTGCCAAACGGGTTGCTTCGGACTGTCCTTTGAAACCGCCGCCGAACAAATTGACTTTAATGTCAAACTCTTCCGTCATGTCCAATGTTTTCAACGGTTGCTTTACAACATACTGAAGGATTGAAGAAGGAAAATAATTTTCTAAATCACGCTTGTTGATTGTGATCTTGCCGCTGCCTTTTGTCACATAAACACGAGCTACCGCCGCTTTACGTCGTCCTATTGCATTTACAACTTCCATAATAATTATTTAAGTGAATTTATATCTAATGTTTTGGGTTGTTGCGCCTCGTGTTTGTGCTCACTACTCCCATATATGTACAGGTTCTTGAGCAATTTGGCCCCCAGCTTGTTTTTAGGTAACATCCCTTTCACTACTCTGCGAAACAGACGATCTTCACCTTTCTCTTTCAATTGGGCGGGAGTAATTTCTTTTTGTCCGCCCGGATAACCCGAATATCTTAAATAAATACGGTCATCCCACTTTTTCCCCGTCAAAACGGCTTTATCCGCATTGATAATGATTACATTATCACCACAATCAACGTGTGGAGTGAAGTTCGGTTTGTATTTCCCGCGTAAAAGTTTCGCTACTTTTGAACCCATACGTCCTACGTGCTGGCCTGTAGCGTCAACTACAACCCACTCTTTGTCTACAGTTGCTTTGTTTGCAGAAATGGTCTTATAACTTAAAGTATCCACTGCTTAATTTTTTTAATTAGTTAATTAATAATTGCTTGTACGCTTTCCGAATGTCTTACACTACGGGCATGTTGATGTAAAACCTGGTGAAACGGCCTGCAAAGGTACAGTTCTTGTCCATAAAAACAAAAATATTTTGTCTTTTTGTTGAAAAAATGAATGTTCGGCATGATTTTTCTGCTTTTTTTATATCTGCGCTGATTTTTCTTGATTATGGAGTTGCAGTGGAATTTTTATTTTACGGCATTTGCCAAACCAAAGTTTTTCATGTATGTTTGCACCGGAATTTTATTATATAATGTATAATATATATAACATGAAAAAATGTAGATTTTTTGTTTTCATTCAGTTTTTTATTGTGATATCAACCGTGTTTGTTTATTCTCAGAAAAAACCGCGTATTGCGATTGCGGGAATAGCTATTGAATCAAGTACGTTTTCTCCCGCAAGGAGCGGGGAGGACGCCTTTCGTAAAAGCGTCGGGGATGATGTATTCAGGTTGTATCCGTTTTTGAAAGAAGGAAAACCTTTGCGTGAAAAAGCGGAATGGCTTCCGGCGTTTATTGCCGGAGCGACTCCGGGTGGCGCCGTCCCGCGCGAAACGTATGAATCTCTTACAAATCGGATACTTGAATTATTAAAAGCAAATGCTCCGTATGACGCATTGTTTTTTGATATTCATGGAGCTATGAGCGTAGTTGGGATGGATGACCCGGAAGGCGATTTGATCATTCGCATCCGTGAAGTGATTGGTAATAATGCAATTATATCTACCTGTATGGATTTGCACGGAAATGTGACTTGGAGGTTGGCGGAAAATACGGATTTGATTACATGCTATCGTCTGGCGCCTCACGAGGATTCCATGGAATCGCGGGAAAGAGCGGTGGCAAACCTGATTGAAAGAATGGAATCCGGAAAAGGACGTCCTAAATATAAAGCATGGATTCCTGTGCCGATACTGCTGCCCGGAGAGCAGACCAGTACGCGTGTGGAGCCGGGGAAGTCTTTGTATGCTGCCGTAGGGCCTGCTACAGCGCAGGAAGGTATTATTGACGCCGGTATATGGATAGGATATGCATGGGCCGACGAACCGAGAAACCGTGCAACGGTAATGGTGACGGGTGACGACAAAGATATGGTAACGCGGACGGCGGAATATCTGGCACATCATTTCTGGAGTGTAAGGAATCAATTTGAATTTGTCGCTCCTACGGCAACGCTGGATGTGTGTCTTGAAAAAGCAATCGCCAGTGATAAAAAGCCTTATTTTATCAGCGATATGGGCGATAATCCGACCGCCGGAGGCGCCGGAGACGTCACGTGGACGATTACGGAACTGTTGAAACGTGATGAATTTAAGACCGGAACGGGGAAAACGCTTATATACGCATCCATACCCGGCCCTGAATTTGTGGAGAAAGCGATAAAAGCCGGCATAGGAAATAAAGTGGAAGGAACAGCCGGGGCAAAAGTGGACGACCGTTATGCTCCTCCCGTAAAATTGTCGGGAACGGTGACTTCCATTTATACAAACAATCCGAGTAATAAGGAAGTCGTTGTTAAAACAGGCAGTATATATGTTATTGTTACGGAGAAGCGTAAGGGATTCCATTATGTGCGTGAATTTGAGAAACATGGTCTTGACCCGCGACAGGCGGATATCGTAGTCGTAAAATTAGGCTATCTTGTGCCTGAACTGTATGACATACAAGCCGACTGGATGATGGCCTTGACCCTCGGCGGAGTAAACCAGGATTTGCCGAACCTGCCGTATAAAAGAATAAATCGCCCGATGTTTCCGCTTGACAAGGACATGTCGATGCCCGACCTGTCCGCAAAACTGGTGCCTTTCGTCGGTGATCGGGAATAATTTTTTAAGTATGCCGTATAGTAGTGGTGCGATAAATTTCAAAAATTTCTCACAACATTTTTATATATAATTAGTTACAAGCGTTCTTTGAAAGATTGATTTGAATTGACGTAATTTTGCTTTTTACAGCAAAATT